>JARFQS010000001.1 GCA_029287645.1 Thermoanaerobaculia bacterium
CTTCATCCGGGCTCATGTGGCCAGTTTCGAGCAAGTCCGAGATCACGGCAGCTTCCAGGAGCTGCACCATCTCGGTCTGCTGCGGACCGAAGGCAAGGACTACGCCATTCAGGATGGTGATGTCGTCGAGTTTGTCTTCAGCCATTGACGAGCTTCGGGGTGCCGAAGT
Organism: Thermoanaerobaculia bacterium; assembly: GCA_029287645.1. Taxonomy (GTDB): domain Bacteria; phylum Acidobacteriota; class Thermoanaerobaculia; order Multivoradales; family JAHEKO01; genus JAUVRX01. The sequence continues at coordinate 170 of JARFQS010000001.1, forward strand.
TCTGGGATCGCTGAATTAGGATCGACAGATCCACACGGTTTGTAAGGGCTCGATCGAGCCCTGTGCAGACAGAAAGGGGAATTGCAGTGACCAAGAATTCAGCAGTAGCGCTGACGATCCTCGTCCTGGCAGCGGCAACCATGCCCGCCCTCTCCATCGGGCAGGAGTATGTTCCCGACAAGGACGCAGTCGCCGAACTGCATGGCAAGAAGGAATTCTCTCCCTATGTGGGGCGGCAATACCCGACCCGCGTCTTCTGGGGAGAGACCCACCTGCATACGGCCGTTTCGGTCGATGCCGGAACGATGTGCCGCGTCGGCCAGGAGGACGCCTATCGTTTCGCCCGCGGTGAGGAGATCACGACGACGCACGGCTTGAGGGCCAAGCTCTCCAGGCCTCTGGACTGGATCGTCATCTCCGATCACTCCGAGATGTACGGGCTGATGCCGCAGCTCCTGGCGGGGGATCCCGACATCCTGGCCACCGAGCAGGGCAAGCGCTGGTACGACATGTTGATGACCGGGGACCGGAACCAGATCTTCGCGGCTGCCATGGAGATTGTCGCCTCGCTGCAGAAGCCGGATCCACCTTTTGCCAGCGAAGGAGTGGTCCGCAATGCGTGGCGCGAGTACACCGCGCTCGCCGACAAGTACAACGAACCGGGTCGCTTCACCGCCCTGATTGGGTGGGAGTGGACATCGCAGGGTGGTTTCAACCTGCACCGCAACGTCATCTTCCGCGGCGACTCGACGGTCGCCAACCAGACCGTCCCGTATTCGCAGTTCGACAGCCAGAATCCGGAGGACCTATGGCGCTTCCTTGCCAACTTCCGCGAGAAGACGGGTGGTCAGATCATGGCCATTCCGCACAATGGCAACTTGAGCAATGGCCGCATGTTTACCGTCGAGACCTTCGACGGACAGCCGCTCGACAAAGAGCTCGCCCAGCTTCGCGCCTCGATCGAGTTCTTGGTTGAGACCACCCAGATCAAAGGAGACAGTGAGGCCCACCCCTTCCTGTCGCCGGACGACGAGTTCGCCGACTACGAGACCTGGGACAAGGCGAACCTCGACGGAACCGAGGTCAAGACCAATGACATGTTCCGCTGGGAGTACTCACGGGAGGCGCTCAAGACCGGCCTCATGCTCGACAAGCGCCTCGGGGTCAATCCCTACAAGTTCGGGATGATCGGGAGCACCGACGCCCACACCGCCATGACGGCCGTCGAAGAAGAGAACTTCTTCGGCAAGCACTCCGGCGTCGAACCCGAGCCCCACCGTTGGGAGCACATCGTGATCGAGTCGCCGAAGGACCCGAACCTGACGGTCTACGGGTGGCAACAGGCCGCCTCCGGCTATGCCGGAGTCTGGGCCAAGGAGAACACGCGCGAGGCGATCTTCGATGCCATGAAGCGCAAGGAGGTCTATGCGACGACCGGTCCCCGCATGCTGGTGCGGTTCTTCGGCGGCTGGGAATTCGAGGCGAGTGACGCTCAGTCCCGGATGCCTGGCGGCATCGGCTACGAGAAGGGTGTGCCGATGGGCGGTGATCTTCGCAGGGGCTCCGCTGGGGAGGCGCCGAGCTTCCTCGTCGCGGCGATGAAGGACCCCTTCAGCGGCAACCTGGATCGCCTTCAGATCATCAAGGGCTGGATGGACGAGAGCGGCGAGCTCCACGAGAAGGTGTACGACGTCGCCTGGAGCGGCGATCGCCAGCCCGGCGCCAACGGCAAGCTCCCGGCCGTGGGCAACACGGTCGACGTTGCCAACGCGACCTGGAGCAATTCGATCGGCTCGCCTGAGCTGATCGCAGTTTGGGAAGACCCGGACTTCGACCCTGAAGAATCGGCCTTCTACTACGCTCGGGTCATCGAGATTCCAACGCCGCGTTGGACTGCCTACGAGGCCAAGCGGTTCGGTGTCGACATGCCCGACGAGGTGCCGATGACGACCCAGGAGCGGGCCTACACATCACCGATCTGGTACACGCCGTAGGAGGGCCTTTTCCGCGGTCCTGAACAGTAGGAATCAGGTCGAGGTGGCCTCGCCCAGGAGACGATCCGGGGCGGGGCCTTTCAGTTCTCGAGCGAATCCAGGAGGACCCTGGCGTCCTCGATGACCTGAGTGTGCTCCACCACGTAGGCCGGGTCGGGCGTTCGTTGCACGAGATCTTCCAGAATCTCCAGCGCCTCGGGCTCCTGGTCTGGAAAGTGCTCCAGCAGGGCCTCGGCGAGAAAGTAGAGGGTGAGTGGGGCATCCGGTGCCAGCTCGTGGGCTCGCCGGAGCTCGCTGATCGCCGTCTTTCGATCGACCCAACCCGTGACGAAGGGAAGCTTGGGAGCTTCGGAGTGAAGCCGTCCGAGGACCCGATGGCCCCCCGCCTCTTCGATCTCTTCATCGATCTCGATGACTACCTCGGAGAAGTTGCGGATCTTCTTGGCCACCCCTTCCCTGGCCGCCGCTATCTTCCCCCGGTAGCGGCCCCAGAGGCCCCAGTGAACCGATGACCAGAAGTAGATCTGTGCCGAGTCGGTCGTGTCGGCCAGCGCCGCGGCCAGCTTCTCGGCCTTCAAGGAGTCGGGATCGTCTCCCAGGCCCGCCGCTATCGCGACCTGTTCTCGACCCACATCGGCGATCTCACGCGCCTTCTCATAGAGAGCCAGTCTTTCATCGGCATCCTGCAGAACATGCTCGCCTTGGAAGTAGAGGCTCCGTAGGAGCTTCCACCGTGCTTCGAGGTTCTCGGGGTCCTGGGTCAGGAGCTCTTCGTATGCCGATATGGACTCTCCGATAGGCTCGCCCCGGGCCACCGCGCCCGAGTGTTCCTCGGCCCTCCGCAGGTAGGCGGCGTCGCCTCGTTCCATGAGGTCCGGATCCTGCCCTGAGACAGGCGATACGGCGGAAAGAAGGAGCGTCAATGCCAAGAATGGGGCCACGGTTTTCAAGATCCCACCTCCTGAAGGTGCCTTTCAGTCTGCTGCCCGCATTGGGGCGACCGTGAGGGCGTGAACTCTCTCGAGCCCTGATCGTATCCTCTAAGCATCGGCAGAGGGTAGCGAGGAGTCGCAAAGCCATGATAGAAACTCACAGCGCTTCGCAGGGTTGGTAAGAAGCGCGACATGAAAGAAACTCAGAGCCAGGGACCTGCTCGAAGCGGCCCGCTTCCAGGGATGCTGCAGCTGTGTCCGTGGCAGGTGTTGAACGCCGATTCTTGTGACAGGGGAGTGTCGAGGAGCAATGGACCAGATGTCTTTGCAGGGAATCTCGGAGCCCACGGCAGAGGACACGCGGGCGCCCTCGCTGATGGTCGACCGCCTGGAGCGGATTCGCGAGTCCATCCACAGCGCAAGGCAGCACCTCCTGGATCTGCAGGAGCCCGACGGTCATTGGTGTGCGGAGCTCGAGGGCGACACCATCCTCGAGAGCGAGTACGTGCTTCTGCTGCATTTCCTGGGTCGCACCGACGAGGAGAGAGTACGTAAAGCCGCCAACTACCTGCGATCCAAGCAACTACCGGACGGCGGATGGGGTGGATATCCAGGCGGTGGAGCCGATGTCAGCACGTCGGTCAAGGCCTATCTCGTCTTGAAGTTGGTCGGTGACGATCCCGAAGCGCCACATATGACCAGGGCCAGAGAGGTCATTCGTCGCAAGGGCGGCCTGCACGCCTGCAACTCTTTCACCAAGATCTACCTGTCCATCTTCGGGCAATACGAGTGGGACAAGAGCCCTGGCGTGCCGCCCGAGCTCTTGCTGCTGCCACTGTGGTTTCCGATCAACATCTACGACATGTCGTCCTGGTCCCGGGCCATTGTGGTGCCCTTGAGCATCATCTGGGCTCACAAGCCCGAATGTCCGGTGCCGGAGCACGCGGCGATTCCCGAGTTGCTGGTCGAGAACACCCGACGAGCGGTACCGCAATTCAGTCGGGCCTCGCTCCTGCATCATGGATGGTCGGCGTTCTTCCAGACCCTGGATCGGATCCACAAACGGATGGAGCGCTGGAATCTGATGCCGCTGCGTGGCCTCGCCTTGAAGCGGGCCGAGGATTGGATTCTGCCCAGGCTCGAGAAGAGCGATGGCCTCGGAGCCATTTTTCCACCCATCGTCAACACGATCATGGCGCTGCGTTGTCTGGGATACGCCGAAGACCACCCCACCATCCAGGCTCAGGTCCGGGAGCTGGAGAAGCTGGAGATCGAGGAAGGCGACACGCTGAGGATGGAACCGTGCAAGTCCCCCGTCTGGGATACGGCGCTGTCGATCAACGCCCTCGGCGAGGCCGACTGTGCCGAGGACAAGGCGAAGCTCGAACAGGCAGTCGAGTGGTTGCTGACCAAGGAAGTGACGGACCTCGGCGACTGGAAGATCAAGAACCCGAAGGCCTCTGTTGGAGGGTGGTACTTCGAGTACGCCAACGAGTTCTATCCGGACTGCGACGACACCGCCCAGGTCCTGTCGGCCGTTGCCAAGCTGCGCCCCCTGTCGGAGGACCTGGACGACCGTTTTGGGGAGGCCTCCAAGAGGGCGATCGATTGGCTTGTCAGCATGCAGAATCGAGACGGCGGCTGGGCCTCGTTCGACAAAGACTGCGACAAGGAGTTCCTGACCTACGTCCCGTTCGCCGATCACAACGCCATGATCGACCCGAGCACCACGGACATCACGGCCCGCTCCCTCGAGGCGCTGGCGGCCCACGGCTACGATCTCTCGTCCGACGTGGTTCGGCGAGCCGTCGCCTTCATCCGGCGTCTTCAGAAAGCCGATGGGACCTGGTACGGGCGGTGGGGCTGTAACTACATCTACGGCACCTGGCTGGCGTTGGGTGGTCTGAGAGCCGCTGGCGAAGACCTGTCGGAGCCCTGGGCCCAGAGAGCCGCCGAATGGTTCAGGAGCTGTCAGAACTCGGATGGCGGTTGGGGTGAGCTTCCGGACTCCTATGCCGATTCCAGCAAGAAGGGAATCGGCCCCAGCACGGCAGCGCAGACCGCATGGGCGGTTCTCGCGCTCCTGTCGACGGGCGACCGGGACAGCGACAATCTGACGAGAGGCATCGAGTACCTGGTGACCCACCAGAAGGCCGGTGGCAGCTGGAAAGACGAATGGTGGACAGGCACCGGTTTCCCGGAGGTCTTCTATCTGGACTATCATCTGTACGCAACCTACTTCTCACTGCTCGCCCTGGAGAGCTACCGTAAGGTGGTGGCTGGCAACGGTGGTGCCGGAACGGCGTCGGCCGGTCTCCGTGCCGTGTGAGGCGACGGCGAGCTGATCGAATATCGGAGCACGACGAGATGCGATTCCCACTCCACATCACAACCGACAACATCAAGCATTCGATGAAGAACGCGTTACAGGGCAATCGGCGCTATCCGTTCGTCCTCATGCTGGAGCCCCTCTACACCTGCAATCTGGCCTGTATCGGATGCGCGGTCGAGAGGCACACCGGCAAGCTCAAGGACCGGTTGCCTGTCGAGCTCTGTCTGCAGGCGGTGGATGAATGTGGTGCGCCTGGGGTCTCGCTGTGCGGTGGTGAGCCGACGGTCTACCCGGAGCTCAAAGAGCTCATCGACGGCATCATCGAGCGCAACCGGCACATCTATCTGTGCACCAATGCCTTGCTGATGGACGAGAAGGTGTTCGGGGTTATCGACCCTCACAAACGACTGAGCATCAACGTCCACCTGGATGGAATGCGCGAGACGCACGACTACGTCTGTGCTCGCGAAGGCGTCTTCGACAAGGCGATCGAGATGATCAAGGAGTCCAAGCGGCTCGGGTATCACACGATCACCAATACGACGATCTTCAAGGAGACCGAGATCTCGGAGGTCGAGGAGCTCTGCGAGCTCATGGCCAGCCTCGACGTGGATGGGATGCTGATTTCCCCCGGATATCAATACGAGTCCGTGGAGGAGGACATCTTCATGACGAGGCAGGATATCTACGAGAAGTTCCAGCGGGTTCTGGACATCTCGAAGAAGTATCGACTGACCTCGACGCCGATGTTCCTGGAGTTCGCAGCCGGGCTGCGCGACTACAAGTGCTCGCCCTGGAGTACGGTGACCTTCACGCCCAACGGCTGGAAGGGCCCCTGCTACCTGATTGGCAAGAAATTCACCTGGTCTTGGGAGGAGTTCTGGAACCTCACCGACTGGGAGTACTGGGAATCGCGAGAGGATCGGTTGTGCCAGAACTGCCTGATGCACTCCGGGTTCGAGGCCTCGGTGGTCAAGGAGCTGCCCCGCAATCCGGGTGACATGGCCCGACTCATGGCCTGGAATCTGATGGGCTGAATCCCGGGCCGAGCTCCGCTTTCATCTCTTCATCGACGGCCGGCAGAATGAAGGCGTGAGAGTGCCCGGTTCGAGCAGCACTTGGTCTCAGGGGTAACCAATGAAGGTCTTTCTCACCGGTGCGACCGGTTTCATCGGCGGACATCTACTCACCTCGCTACTCGAAGCTGGAGCCGAGGTCCGCTGCCTGACCCGGGCCGAGAGCCATCTCCGCAACCTCCAGGGTCTCGAGGTGGAGGTCTTCACGGGTGACCTCCGGGATGAAAGCTCCTTCCGCTCGGGGCTCGAGGACTGTGAAATGGCGTTTCATTGCGCCGCGGACTATCGGTTGTACAGCGCAAACCCCGACGAGCTCTACGAGTCCAACGTCGAAGGGACCCGAAATCTGATGCGAGCCGCCTCGGCATGCGGTGTGAAGCGCGTCGTCTACACGAGCTCCGTAGGAGCCCTTGGACTCAACCCCGACGGTACTCCGGCCGACGAGGATACGCCGGTGACCCTCGACGACATGGTCGGCCACTACAAACGGAGCAAATTTCTCGCCGAGAGGGTTGCCGACGAGTGGGTCGAGAAGGGGCTGCCGATCGTCATTGTCAACCCATCGACGCCGGTAGGCGAGGCCGACCTGAAACCGACCGCGACGGGGCAGATGATCGTCGACTTCCTGAATCGCAAGACGCCGGCCTATGTGGACACCGGGTTGAATCTGGTGGATGTCCACGATGTGGCTCTCGGGCACGTTCGGGCCGCGGAAAGGGGCAGGGTCGGCGAGAAGTACATCCTCGGCAACCGCGACATGAGCCTCCGGGAGATCTTCCAGACTCTGGGAGAGATGACGGGACTGCCTGCCCCGAAGCTGAAGGTACCGCACTGGCTGCCTCTCGGTTGGGCGGCCATCGACACCGGATTCAGTCGCCTGGTCGGACGGACTCCCAGGGTGCCTCTGGAGGCGGTCCGATTGTCGCGGTACAAGATGTACTTCGACCCCAGCAAGGCCGTCCGCGAGCTCGGCCTTCCCCAGACTCCCGTCGAGGAGCCTCTACTCCGGGCCGTGACCTGGTACAGGGACAACGGCTACGTGACGCGTTGATCGAGGTCGAAGACGCATGCACGCCACAGATCGAAGCGATCTGAGCCCGCAGGGTTCGAGGATCGCGATTGTCGCCGCCATGGGGGAGGAGCTCCACTCGCTTCGTCAGAGGCTCAGCGGTGTCCAGCCGGTGGTGCTTCCCAGCGGATCCGCGGTCGGTGGCCGCTTGGCATCGCGGCAAGTGCTCTTGGTCGAGACCGGAGAGGGAGCCGCCGCTGCCGAAAAGGGGCTCGAAGCCTTGCTGGAAGAGCAGGACATCGAGGCCCTGATCGTTGTCGGAGTCGCCGGTGGGTTGTCACCGGATCTGGCGGTCGGCGATCTCGTAGTAGCGAGCTCGGTACGGGACGAAGCGAGTACGCTGGGGTCGCCCGACGCCGCTCTGCTGCAGCAGGCCCTCGACTCGAAGAGTGTGGTTCAGGGAGGGGTGGTGAGTGTCGACAAGATCGTGGTCGAACCAGCCGCCAAGCACGAGCTGTGGCAGTCAGTGGGTGGAGGTGCCTTCCAGGTCGTCGACCTGGAGTCGGCGACGTATGCGAGGTTGGCGGTGGAACGACACATCCCCTACCTCGTGCTGCGCGCCGTCAGCGACACGGCCACCGAGGACCTTCCCCTCGACTTCAACGCCTTTCGAACCTCGGAGGGGCGCATCCATCGTGGCAAGGTAGCCCGACATCTGATCTTCCACCCGCATCTGGTCGGCCCCCTGAAGGACCTGCGCAGTCGTTTGAAAGAATGTGCGGTCTCGATGGCGAATGTCGTCGAAGGGATTTTGGGATCGTGAGACGTTACAGACGAAGAGACGGGCCCGAGGGCAAGGGAGCGATTGGGCTGATACTTCTAGCGGCTCTCCTGGTGGCGACCGTTGTTCTCGCTGATGAGAAGCCGAAGCGAAGGCTCTTCATCTCGCTCGATGCCGTGCCCTATCAGGTGGCGGAGGATGTCATGGACCCGGCACTGGGCGATGAGGCTCTCTTCCAGGGATTCAAGGGTCCGGTGCGCCTGGTGAGCACCTTCCCTTCCTCCACCAGCGTTGCACTACCCGGCATTCTCGGACCGATTGGACTGCGGCTCTCGCCGGGATACGAGGCCCGATTCTTCGACTGGAACGAAGGCAAGGTCAGGGGAGGAGGCGCCGTAAGCTACCGCAAGATCGAGTTTCCCTGGCGCGAGTGGTTCGATTGGGGGCGAAAGGGAGTGGCGGGTAGTGCCATCGAGGCCGTGAAGCCGGTCAAGTCCGGCATCAAGCGCCTGCGCAACGCGATGGACGATTTCGTCCGATCGGACAAGGACGAGTTCTGGATCTACTCCGCGGCGACGGACATCGCGGGACACGTGATCAGCCCAGAAGCGCACAAGGACTTCTTCCGCGCCCTCGACGAGATGATCCTCGAAGCGCGTCAGGCTTCACCCGACCGCCCTTTCGACGTTGTCGTCTTCTCCGACCATGGCATGGAGGGTGGCGATCCTCTGATCAACGTCTTCAAGCCGGCCAAGAAGGCCCTCAAGGCATCGGGGTTCCGGGTCAAGAAGAAGCTGAAGGCTCCACAGGTCGTTGTGCTGACCCCCTTCGGGCTGGTCTCCAATTTCGAAGCGTACACACATGACGAGAACAAGGCACGGGTCGCCGAGACTCTCGCCACTGTCGAGGGTGTGGACCTCTGTGCGTACGAGCTCGAGGAGGGCTGGCGGGTCGAGAGCCACCGAGGCAGCGCCACGCTGCTCCAGAAGGAGCTCGAGGATCGGGTCTGGTGGTCCTACCAGCCTCACCACGGAGATCCTCTGGAGTTCCTGGATCTGATGGCGACGATGGAGCAGGAGGGAGTGGCGCGACAGGGCTGGCTGCCCGATGAAGCCTGTTTCGAGGCCACCTTCGACGCCGAGAACCCGGACCCGTTCTACCGCATCGTTCATGCTTTCGAGCTGGTCACGAATCCGGCCTCGGTCATCTGTTCGGTGGGACGGGGCTACATGTACGGCGCCCCCCATACTTCGGTTCTGGCCCAATTCGGCAAGGGGCGCTTGCGGTGGACCCACGGTGCCTTGAACCGCGAGGCCACTCTCGGTTTCTTGTTCAGCGATGTCGAGGGCTGGGATGCACCGAAGGCCGTCCGTTTCGACCAGGCGATCCTGCCGTTTCATGCCACGGTGGAGACCGAGGCTGGAGCCGAAGCCCAGGATCCTTCCTGGTAAGCCGACGATTCCACAGCCAGAGGTGAGCCGTCTCGGTGCCAGCGTGCTCGCCGCCGGTTTTCAGCATGTCGGGTAAGCTGTAAGATAGCTACTCGTTACAACCCCAATTCGAGACCTCTGACAGGCCGATGAGTGGAACGATGAGTGTCGAAGAGGCAGGCCGCAATCAGGTAACGCGAGACGCCGATGCGGATTTCGGTGAGCTCCTGGTCTCGTTTCGAGGACGGTTGGAGGCCGAGCTGCTGGCCTGGGTGGAGGCGAAGCGCGACGGATACCGGGCCGAGCTTCCGACGGCCGACGAGCTCACCGGGGTGCTCACCGAATTTCTGCTGCGCGGTGGAAAGCGTCTCCGTCCGGCGCTCGTCTACTACAGCTACAGGGCTTGTGGTGGGAGCTCGGATCCGGTCGTCATGCCGGTGGCCATGGCCGTCGAGCTGCTGCACACCTATCTGCTGGTGCACGACGACATCATGGATCACGCAGAAACGAGGCGGGGAGAGCCGGCCGTGCACGTGATGTTCAGCGATCTCCACCGCGCGAACGGGTGGCAGGGCGACTCGCGTCACTTCGGTACCTCTGTGGCCATCCTGCTTGGCGATCTGGCGGAATCCTACGCTGTGGAGCTCTATGCGTCGTCCGAGATGTCCGAAGCCGTGAGGGCCGATGTCCGGAGTTGCTTCTCGACCATGTGCCAGGAGGTGATTGTCGGGCAGTACCTGGAGATGACGGCCGGCTATCGCCGCAATCTGACCGAGGAGGAGTTGCTACGCATCCTCCAGATGAAGTCGGGTCGGTACAGCGTCGAACGCCCGACCCAACTCGGGGCTTTGCTGGCTGGCGCCTCGCCCGACACGCTGGAGGCCCTGACCCGATATGGTGCCCGACTCGGCGAGGCCTTCCAACTGCAAGACGATCTGCTGGGAATGTTCGGTGATGTCCAGACGGTGGGCAAGCCGGTGGGCGAGGACCTGGCCGAAGGCAAGTACACGCTCCTGATCCACAGTGCTCTGGAGAAGCTTTCGCCCACCGACAGGGCGACCGTTGAGAGCGCCTTGGGCAATGCCGAATTGCGAGACGATGAAGTCAGAGAGGTCCAGAAGCTCATCGAGAGCGTCGGCGCCAGGCAGCGCGTCGTGGAGATGATCGAAACTCGAATGCAGGCAGCCGGGCAGGCCCTCGCCGAGGCCGAGGTGGAGGGTCCTGGAGCCGACTTTCTGCAAGGCCTGATGGACTACCTGCGCGGGCGTGAGCGGTAAGGTCCGGCACTCCTGGCGAGACGGCATATGAGATCGAACGACGAGCGGGATCGCAAGGCCGAGCACATCCGGCTGTCTCTCGATGACCGCATGCAGCTGCACGGTCATTTCTTCGACGACTACCACTTCGAGCACGAGGCACTGCCGGAGCTGGATCTCCGGGATGTGGAGGTCTCGACCCGCTTCTTGAACAAGGCCGTCGAAGCGCCTCTGTTGATCTCCTGCATGACGGGTGGGACGGAGGACGCGGTTCGCATCAACCGGCACTTGGCGGAGGCGGCCGAGGAGACAGGGATCGCCTTGGGGATCGGCTCGCAGCGCAAGGCGCTGGAAGATCCCAGTCTGGCGGAGAGCTTCAAGGTGCGGCAGTGGGCTCCAACGGTCCCGCTACTCGGCAATCTGGGTGCCGTGCAGCTGAACTATGGCTATGGCTTGAAGGAGTGCCGGGCTGCTGTGGAGATGATCGAGGCCGATGCTCTGGTGCTCCACCTGAATCCTCTCCAGGAGGCGATCCAGCCCGAAGGACAGTGCAACTTCACCGACCTGATCTCCAAGATCGAGCAGGTCGTGGAGGGACTCGACGTACCGGTCATCGCCAAAGAGGTCGGCTCGGGCATCTCCCGAGGGCTCGCAACGAAGCTTCGCGATATCGGGGTGAGGATCGTCGACACCGCCGGGGTCGGCGGCACGAGCTGGGCGCGAATCGAAGGCGCCCGGGCCAACGACGCGGAGATCGGCGAGCTCTTCGCTGGCTGGGGAATTCCGACGCCGATCTGCATTGCCGAGCTCGAGAGTCTTTCCGGCCTCCAGGTCATCGGTAGTGGGGGCGTCAGCAATGGCCTCGACGTCGCCAAGGCGATCGCGCTGGGCGCGGATCTGGCGGGTATGGCCCAGCCTTTCCTCGTCGCGGCGGATCGTTCGACCGAGGCGGTCGTGGAGAAGGTCAAGCGGACCAGGCGAGAGCTGGAGATCAGCATGTTCTGTGTCGGGGCGAAGGATCTTGCCGCACTGCAGCAGGTCGAGCTGCGCCACCGAGTTTGAGGATTGAGAGATCATGACCTCATCAGAGCAGACAGTTATGGATCCCGACGAGCTGATCCGTCAACTGGTCGAGGGAGAGCGGCGCTGGCACGAGCTGCCCGACGAAATTCCGGCACACCGGCAAGCCAAGATCCGGCGCCGGGCCCTCGAGAAGATGACCGGTACGCAGCTCGAGAACATCGCAGCCTACACACTGGATCCGATTCGAGCTTCGACGCGTCATGCCGAGAACTTCATCGGCGCCATGCAGATACCGGTGGGCATCTGTGGGCCCTTGAAGGTCAAGGGGAACTGGGTCGACGCCGAGGAGGATCTACACGTCCCACTGGCGACCAGCGAAGGAGCCCTGATCGCCAGCATCAACCGGGGCTGCCGTGCGCTGCGCGAAGCCGGTGGAGCGGTGGTGCGCGTAGAAGACGTGGGGATGACCCGCGCTCCGGTCTTTCGCACACTGGGCATCGACGACACCCGCCGATTTCTCACCTGGGTCCGAGACAACGACGACAAGATCCGCCAGGTGGCGGAGGCGACGAGCGGCCATCTCGAGCTGCTGGACATCAAGTCGCAGACCTTTGGCAGCTCGATCTACCTCCGATTTCGCTTCCGGTCCGGGGATGCCATGGGTATGAACATGGCGACGATTGCCTGTGATCGGGTCGTGCGGGACCTCATCGAGCCGGCTACCGGGATTCCCTGTGTAGCTCTGTCGGGCAACTACTGCGTCGACAAGAAGCCTTCGGCGGTCAATTTTCTCGAGGGCCGCGGCAAACGAATCTACGCTGAAGTGGTCCTCGACGGTGGGATTCTGGAGCGGTGTCTGAAGAGCAACGCCCGCTCTCTGGTGGAGGTGCAGTACCGCAAGAATCTCCTCGGCTCGATCGCCGCCGGCTCCATGGGGTTCAATGCCCACTACGCGAATGTCCTGGCCGC
>JARFQS010000022.1 GCA_029287645.1 Thermoanaerobaculia bacterium
GCAGTTGAGATCGACGAGCCTCGCCGGGGTCAAGATCTCAGACATCGCCCACCAATGGGGTTTCTGGCACATGGGCCAGTTCGCTGCCGACTATCGGCGCGAATTCGGTGAGCTGCCTTCGGCGACCGTTGCAGGCAGGAAGTAGGAGATCATCCGATTGACTCCTGCCAGGGTCCGCCAGGTGGCCAAGTCAAATCGAATGAGTCACCCGCTCTGAGGGCCGCCAAAGGCGGTTGCAGGAATTCAGCCAGGAACTCAACAACTTGCTTCAGTGTCAGTCCCTCCTCGCCCAGCTTCGATCGCCGCATGAAGGCCACCCACTGCTCCTGCTTCGAATCGTCGAGCAGGACGGGAAACTCGACGGTCTTCGGCGCAGGGAAGAGTGCCTGGACAGATGCGAAGAGCGGTGCGAATACGCGTGTGACTAGGCGGGTTGGAGATTTTGGAAATGCGGTGCCTGTCACCGCATTTGCGGACCTACCCGAACACCCGGAGCGCCATCAAGAGAATTCCGAGTCCGTTGAGACCGATGTGGAGCACCAGGCCCGGAATCATGCTCTTGGTCCTCGTGGACAGCCACCCGTAGACAAGCGCCCCAGGAAGAAGCGCGATCAGATCCCAAGGCTTGAACCAGTGGAAGCCGGTCCACAGGAGCCCGTGAATCCACCAGGTGTCTCTCCCATGAGTCAGCTCTTGACGAGGTAGCGCATAGCCCCGCCAGAGAACCTCCTCACTGACCACGTTGAACAGAATCAGGCCTGTGAACAGAACCAACCCGAGGTAGTCGCCGGACTGGTCCAGTGTGGTGTCCATCCGATAGGGGTCGCTCAGCCACGCGGGAAAGAGACCGGCAATGGGCTTGGCGGTGAACTGCAGACCGATATAGGTCGCATCGACGATCAGGACGCCCAGCAGGACAAGCAACCAGTCCTTCCTGGAGATGTTTCTGATCCGTAGCCGGTCCTTGATTTCACTCCAGGTGAAGGATCTCCCCTCGTGGCTGTACATCGCCGCGGCGACGATGGTCAGCACCGCAAAGAGAAGCGCTCCTGTTCCCATCATCGAGCTGGTTTTGGAGATCTCGAAGGTCCGCGTGATCCACGGCGTACCCACCGTGGACAGGAGAAAGGCCACTCCCCCCAGTCCTAGAAAGAGCAGGCACGATTGCCGCAGTGGCATGGACTCGAGCTTCGCGTCGACCATGATTCTCTCCAATCGGATACTTGCAGCCCTACGAGCGCTTGCTGTGGCGAGTTTCAAGGGATTCGCGACCCAGTCTCAGCACACGACGCCGCACCGCGGAAGAGCGATTTCCTACTCAACATCGCTACGCAGCTCATCGGCACTGAGCAACCGGGATGGGTGCCTGGGGTGCCAAGGGTGCCAACCCGCGAGTCACCTTGACTCCTGCCAGGGTCCGCCTGGTGGCCAGTGCAGCACAAACGGCTGATCGCCGACCACAGCACTAGCAGGCGGTTCGACGAACGCCCGGATCTTCCCGACCGCTTCCTGCAGCGAGGTCCGCTCCTCTAGGTGGCTCTTGCCCAAGAACGAATTCCACAGAACGGTCTTCTTCTGCAATTCGCCGTTCTCGCGAAGAATCTCGAGCGCCTTGCTTACTGAGGATTGCCTCTTGTCAAAGGTAGCTCGTATCGCCGCAGTCAACTCGACTCCGTCGAACGCGAGTTCACGTGGAAGTACCAGCAGATCATAAATGTCCTTCATACGGCTTGTCTCAACGCCCAGGAAGGCCAAAGCCTCGAGTTTCTCCGCCACCATCGAGTAGAGGGTGTACGCCTTGAGAGGTGCCACCGGGAGGTCCAACAGGCTTTCGATCTGCACTTCGACCGGCTGGGGAGTGACAGCATCGCCCAGACCCACATCGACTTGAAAGCGGATGCGGCTGCGACCGAGGTAGCCGTCGAACTTGGCCCGCATCCCGTGAACCGGTGAGCCCGGGCGAATCCTCCGCACCACTAGGCTCTCGGCATCGAGCTCTAGCCCATCGCTCTCAACCTCCGTTTCGACGATGTCCCTCAGCAGCAGCCTCACCGTCTGTTCGTCTAAACTGAGCGGGCCGAGAAAGTCGATGTCGCGAGTCGGGCGACTGTCCAGACCAAGCCACAGTTTCAACAGGTAAGCACCTTTGAGGATCAGACTGTCGCGGTGCTTCGACCGCGCGAGACGATAAAGAAACCGCTCGATCCCAAAAAGCTGCAGGAGCTCGGCGTAGGGCCGAGCCTCGCGGTCTGCCTTCGCTTGCAGCCGCGCCTGAACGGACTGGGCAATTCCCCTTGCCCTCGGTCTACTCACACGAGGATCTCGAGATAGGGCCGCACAATATCGTGCACCCGGCAGACCCGCGCGAACATCATCAACTCGGCGGGTCGGAAGCGCTGCTCCTCGACACCTGATCTCAGTGCCTCAAGCGCCACATCCAGCCCGATCTTGTTACGGAACTTGAAGCAATCCGCAACAGTCTTTGCGGGCCCGTAAATGCGCACGTCGATTCCATCGACTGGATGAGTTTCGATGCCTTCGCGATACGCGGCTGCAGAGAACCGAAACACGCGTATCGGTGGCTGCCTCACCCTTGGCTCTTTGGTTCCGCGCGGAAGAGCTATCTGGACCTCATGTGGGATCTCGGCAGTGAGGCCATGAAAATCGAGAGCGGAGATGAGGCAGACGACCGACTTCGGTACGCGAAGTGCCACGCGCACGAGATCGGGATCGCCAAGAGGTGCAAGATTGGACAGACGGTATACCCCCCGACTCACCCTCTCGAGTAGGCCTCGATCACGCAGGCCGTATAGCGTTCGAGGATGAATGCCCAGATTCAGCGCCTCCGAAGTGCGCAGGACGCCGCCGGCTTGTTCGAAGGCAAGCAGGGCTCTGTCTTCAGGGGTCGTTGGATCCATGCTGGATAAAATATACACTACTTGTTAATAAGTGTGAACTTTCTTATCAGCGCTTTCGAGCAAACTTGCACGCCTACAGCGCGGCTATTCCGCCCCGGATCTTCCCCACCCCCGGTCTCAACTACCTGCCTTGTCTGTCTCGAGAGGTCAATTCAGCGAGGACCTTTCGCAGTACTTCACGATTCTCTGGCTCAGGCCCGACGACGTGGTCGAGGAACTGACGGATTTCCTCCTCGAGCGCTTGGCTCTGCTCCACCGCCGGGATGTAGTAGTTCGTATTCCCCTCCTTCTCCACGTCAAGCCAGCCCTTGTTCGCCATCCGGGTCATGAAGGTGAGGATGGTTCGATAGTCGCGTATGTGGGTCTTGAGATCCTCTCGCAGGACCTGGCGCACATTGGCTCGACCCAGGCGCCAGCAGATGCGCATGAGCTGCCATTCGGCTGGCGAGAGGCGCTCTTTGGGAGTTGGGCTTTGATCTTGTCTACTCATCGTCTGAGTCCTCTGTGCCTACAATTGTAAGACCTCCAGGACGGTTGGCGCCAGCGCCTTCTCCTTTCCTGAATCCACCAGACTTGACATGTCTCGTACATCTGTAGGAGTGGTGCGTCCGTAAGACCGGATCCAAAGAATGCTTTCGATCGACCGATTCCGCGAGCTCGTCGACCCCAGTGGCACCCTTGGGGAGGCAGAACTGAGGAACCTACGGCAGGAGATCCATAACCTGGCGGAGGTTCTGGTTGAGATTGCTGCCGATAGACTCTCCTCCAACCAAGTGATCGAAATGATGGCACATGCTACCGAGGACGCCGAGGTCAACTGATGCGCGCGGTGATCTACTGCCGGGTTTCGACCAAAGAGCAGACGAAGAACCTGAGCCTGCCGGCGCAGAGGACGGCGTGTGCACAGTTCTGCGAAGCGCAGGGCTGGCAGGTCGACCGTGTCTTCGTCGAGCGCGGAGAATCAGCGAAGACCCGAGACCGTACCGAGCTCAAACGGCTGATGGATCACTGCCGCAAGAACCGGGGCCGGCTCCAGGTCGTGGTCGTTTACTCTCTCGATCGATTGGCCCGCAGCAACCACGACCCCTTCGTCATCCGGGCCTTCCTGGCTGGGCTGGGTGTCACCCTCCGATCCGTCTCCCAGCCCATCGACGAGAGTCCCACGGGCAAACTGATGGAGGGTGTCTTGGCGGCAATCGCTCAGTTCGACAACGACCTACGCGCCGAGAAGACCAGCCTCGGGATGAAGGAAGCTCTCAAACGAGGCCGCTGGACCTTCCCGGCGCCGCTCGGCTACCGTAACGTTCGACGGCCCGACGGGACCAAGACCATCGAACCCGACCCTGAACGGGCGCCCCTGGTCCGACGCGCCTTCGAGCTCTTCGCATCCGGCCTCTACACCAAGCGTGAAGTCCTCGACCAGCTAACCGCTTCCGGACTCCGCACCAAGCGTGGCCGCAAGGTCGGACTGCAGAGCTTCGGGTACCTGCTCAAACACCCTCTCTACGCCGGCCGGATCCGCAACGACGCCTGGGGCATCGACGTTGTGGGCGACTTCGAGCCAATCGTCGATGAGCACACGTTCTTCCGTGTGCAGGCAATCCTGCGCGATTCCAAAGCCGCCGGAAAGCGCCACCGGCGCCACAACCCGGACTTTCCGCTGCGACGCTTTGTCCGCTGCGGCGTCTGCGAGAACCCGTTGACCGGCGGCTGGTCGCGCAGCAAGACCGGGAAG
>JARFQS010000027.1 GCA_029287645.1 Thermoanaerobaculia bacterium
TCTCGTCACCCGCTCCATTTGACCTGGTCAGATGGTGTGTACGGGGGCGGCCGTTCTCAGCTGTCAAGGCTGATGTCCGGCCACCCTCCCATGGACACTCGTCTCCTCGAGTGTCAGCCAGATCGTCGGGGCCGCCAGGAACCCTCACACCGACGCATCCGGCGACTCCTGGAGAACAGGAGGTCATCGTCGGGAAGACACTCTCCGCCGACGAACGCGCAGCGGTGACGGACGGCATCGACGGCCGAGCCAGGTCCGCGACTGCTCGGCGCTGGACGCGAGTCCCGTCGGGTATGTGCAGCTATGTCTGCGATCAGGACGCCCTCTCCCCTTGTCAGCTATCCGCCATCCGATGAGACATCCCGTACTGGAAGAGAGCGTCGAAGACGTCGGCGAGCTGCACCGCATAGATTTTGTCCTCGCTGTTGTAGGCGACCCGTTTTTCGGAGAACAGCGGATCATCCAGTGGCAAGTACACGTTGAGCCCCGGCCAGGTTTCGGCCATCAGCCGCAGCAGCTCATCTTCGGGAGACGACAGCGCGATGTCGAAGGGACTGCCTGGCGCTCCCGGCTCCAGAACCGTTTCTGCCGAGGTGAAGCCGATGATGAAGACCGAACCATCTGCGGTCTCGCTCCGATGTACCAGATAGTCGCCGAGCCACTCTTGGTCCGTCCCCATAAGAGGTGACTTTTGGGCATGGTGGGCCCCGACGTTGATGATCGTGCTCCCCTCGTCGTGTGAAAGTCGGGATTCCACCAGCTCTTTGATCTCCTTCTCGCGTGCGCGCGCCGCTCGATCGTCATCGGACTGCCTGTACTCCCTGATGTCGATACTGGCCTGTTCGACCTCGACCATCTCCTCCACGTACGCGAACCATTCGGGACCCCACTCCTCACTGAGAGTCGACGACTCGGAACGCAGTGATGCACTCAACCGCTTGATGGACTCTCGTTGTTCCTCGGGTGATCCAGCCGGTGTCGAGGTGAACGCCTCTACCGGCCCAGCATCTCCGAGGATTTGGACAAGCGATCCGAGGACGTTCCTGAATGCCTGCCCGCCTCCGTGATGTTCCTCATTGACATCGATCGCCCGAACTCGGATCCGTTCGCTGGGCTCGAGTCCTTCGTTCACTTCACGGATCCCTGCCAGACGATCTTCGTAGAACTTGGGTGGCTCATAGTCAGGTGCAAGAACCCCACCCTGGACATAATCGTCGTAGAGCCATTCGGCCATGTGGGGCGCCTCGATCAAGACCCGACGGAAGCCCCACCGGTGGAGGTCCTCGGCCAGTGTCGCCAGGAACTCCCAATGCTCTCGCAGACGATGCGTCTCGCCTAGCACCACAACGCGGTGGAATGCCAGATCTTCGAGAATCTCCGAAGACAGGTGCAGGTCGGAGAAGGCAGCTCCGTCCGTCTGGATGAGCGGAGCCATCTCCTCCCTGGAGACCTCTGGTCCGCCACCACAAGAAACGACCAAGAGCAGCGCAAGAAGACACATCACCAGCACCCTCGCGCCAGGAAGGCCACGCACCATCTCCCTCCCACTGCAGCTGCCACCACCCTGCGTTCCAGGGGCACATCCGGCCAAGGGACAAAAGTCCCGAGGCGCTTCCGCTCATCACGTGAGGTAGCCGCCCAAACCGCCGATCCGGGCGACACCGCCCGTCCAGCTCCACGCATGCAGGCGGCCCGACCATTCGGCGATCGGTAATGCTCGTCACCGCCCGGGGACGAGTACCCGGAGACGGCACTTCCCGAGCGCTCGGAAATGACAGTAGATGTGGGAGCCGGCAGCCCTCGGCTACCGCGCAGATCCGGCAGTATTCGAGCGGGTCGCCGGTCGCAGAGGCACACGTCCGGCGACCGCTCGGTGTGGTTGCCGGCTGGCGCCGGCGATGAAGGTTGAGACGATGTAGGTGGCGTGGCGGTCGGGGCGTCGGGCGCCGTCGTGGTTCAAGAAGATCGGTCCGGTCTCGCGTTCGCCGATGTCGAGGTCGAGCGCCCGTGCGGTCCAGGGCATCGAGCCAGCCAACCCATTGGCGCAGGTCGAGACGGTAGGCCTCCAGAGTGGCGCCGGAGTACCCGGCCAGGAGCCCGGCGATCGCCCGGTTGACCTGCTGCCGGGTTGGGTCGACGTCGACGAGCACGACCCGTCACCCAATCGAGGCGAACACAGCGATCACGATCCCCCAGCACAGCGCCACCGCCAGCGGAAAGAGCAGCAGGCTGCGCCCGGGCCGCAACGATGACCACCAGGGCCGCTGTGCGCCCCCGGTCACGCCTGGGTCGTGGCGCTCATGGTTCGGTGGGCGTCCCGTCTCGACCTCCTTCAACTCCCAACCGTCAACCAGGGCGGGGCAGTCCCGGGTCGGGATCGTGGCGGTGCCAACGAGATGGTGGAGGGACGAAGGACCATGGACGTACCCGGCAAACGTCGCAACAATCGAGTTGGAGCAGTTTGGCATTCGAGCGAGGAGGCGTCATGGAGGTGCTGGGCCCGATCCTGGGCATCGGGATGCAGCTGGCGTTCTTCGGGCTGATCGCGTGGGTGATCGTCCGCCTGCTGGGGCACGGCCGCGAAGCCGGTGAGGAGGTCGAGGTCGATCGCGCCACGTCGGTGCGCCGCCTCTTCGTCTACGGGCTCATGCTCGTCACACTGATTC
>JARFQS010000037.1 GCA_029287645.1 Thermoanaerobaculia bacterium
TTGACCTGGGCGTTGCCGCCAACACGCGAGACGCTGATACCCACGTTGACCGCAGGCCGTACGCCGGCGAAGAAGAGGTCCGGTTCGAGATAGATCTGACCGTCGGTGATCGAGATCACATTGGTCGGAATATAGGCCGAGACCTCACCTTCCAGAGTCTCGATGATCGGCAGGGCGGTCATCGAGCCACCGCTGTCGGGAAAATGGTGGACCTTGTACTTGTCCTTGTCCGCCATCGACTCCAGCCAGGCCGTAGCCTTCTTCAGCCCTTCAGGACGATGGTAGATCCCCGATGGTTCGTCCGGCTCGAACTCGGCGTCGATCTCCTGACCTGCCGGAGGCTTGACCGCCAGCGACCGATCGATGCTGTTGTCGGGTGTGTCCTTGGGCACGACCGCGTACTCGTCACGCAGCTTCACCGCCCGTTCGAGAAGACGCGAATGCAGATAGAACACGTCTCCGGGATAGGCCTCGCGACCCGGCGGCCGTCTGAGAAGCAGCGACAACTGCCGGTAGGCGTGAGCCTGCCGGGTCAAGTCGTCGTAGACCACCAGAGTCGGCTTGCCGAGGAGATACATGAAGTACTCGGCCATGGCCGCGCCCGCGTAAGGTGCGATGTACTGCAGTGGGGCCGGATCGGATGCCGATGCGGACACCACGATGGTGTAATCCATGGCACCCTCGTCGGCGAGCTTCTCAACCACACTGACGACCGTCGACTCCTTCTGACCGACGGCGACATAGACGCAGATCACATCCTCATCGCGCTGGTTGATGATGGTGTCGATGGCGATCGCGGTCTTGCCAGTTCGGCGGTCACCGATGATGAGCTCTCGCTGGCCACGACCGATCGGAATCATGCTGTCGATAGCACTCAGGCCGGTCTGCAGCGGCTCATCCACCGGCTGGCGAGCGGCGATCCCAGGGGCCTTGTATTCGAGAGGTCGGCGGTGGGGGGTGTCGATATCTCCCTTGCCGTCCAGGGGGCGACCCAGTGGATCGACAATCCGGCCGATCATCTGCTCGCCACAGGGCACACTCAGAAGCTCGCCGGTACGACGCACCTCGCTGCCTTCCTTGATGTCGAAGTACTTGCCGAAAATGACAACACCCACAGAATTTTCATCCAGGTTCAGGGCCTGGCCGAACTGTCCATTGGCAAATTCGAGCTGCTCACCGGCGACGACGTTGGATAGGCCATAGACTCTGGCAATTCCGTCACCGACTTCCAGAACCCGACCGACTTCTGCCAGATCGACTTGGCTGCGATAATTGCGAATCTCCTCGGTGATCACCGACGAGATCTCGTCTACCTAGAACTTCATGACGCTTCCTCGAAGTAAGTCTTACCGCTTTGAATCTCTTGGGACGCTCGATCCAGCAGTTGCTGTCGTAGTCCCTTGATTTCCTTGAACACGCTGGTGTCGAACCTGCTATCGGCTACCTGGAGGACCAATCCTCCGAGCAACTCGGGATCGACGCTCTCTTTCAACTGGGGCGTCTTGCCGGTAAGGCTGGACACCACCTGCCGCAACTCCTGGCGAAGACTGTCGGTCAGTGGCACAGCCGACTGCACTGCGACACTCACCTGTCCCCGCAACTCTTCATACTCCCGACTGTAGGCTTCGACCAGTGCCCGCGCCAAACCCGACCGGCCCTTGCTGTTCATCACCTGCAGGGTGTCCAGCAGAGTTTCGTTCATCCTGCCTTTGAACATCCTGTCCAGCGACTGCCGACGCTCCTGCGTATCGACCAACGGCGAGCTGAGGAAATTGGCGAAGGCCGGATCGCTGTCGAGCTCGACGGCCATGCTCGCCAGCTCCTCCAAGACGGCATCGCCTTGACCCTGTGACTCAGCCAGGGCAAGCAACGCCTGCGCATAGACGCGGGCGATGGCGATCTCCTGGTTGGACGATTCGGCGGAATTGCTCACTGTATTGTCAGTTCTTTTCCAGATCGCCAAGCTCTTTGATCGACTCCGAGATGAGTCTCTCGTGATCCTGAGCATTCAACTCGCGCTGCAGGATCCTCGCGGCAATCTCGGTGGCCAGATCCGAGCTGGTGGCATAGAGATCCTTGATGGCCGATTGCTTGGCGAGGTCGATCTCCCGCCTCGCCCGCTCGACCATCTTGTCGGCTTCGGAGCGCGCCTTCTCCTCGATGCTCGCACTGGCCTTTTCGGCTTCCCGTTTCCCCTTGTCGACGATCTCCGTTGCCTGAGCCCCCGCATCGGCGAGCTTGGCCTCGTACTCCTGCAAACGTGCCTCGGCGGCTTCCCGGTCGTCCTTGGCCTCCTGCAGAGATCGGCGAATGAACTCCTCGCGCTGCTGCAGTCCTGAAAGCAGCGGTCCCCAGGCGAACTTCCCCAGGATGAGCAGGACTAGCAGGAAGATCACCAGAGTCCAGACAGCATTTCCGATGTCTCCCGCAAACAGGTTGCTCTGTCCTTCATCCGCAGCCCAGACGGCTGGTGTCATGACCAGCACCGACAGCACAAGGCTCCAACTGACTTTTCGCATCATGGTCTTACTACCTTGGTCGCCTGGCGGACTGAAGAGTCCAACCCTGCGACCGTCTCCAAGCATTCATGGACTCGCCACCGAGGTCTTCGTATTCGGCGAGCGAGGGCTGAGACGATTCCCAGCGACTCAGAATACCGCCAGCAGTGTCACGACGACTGCGAACAGGGTTGCACCTTCGATCAGGGCCGCGGTGATGATCATCGCGGTGTTGATCTGACCGGCGGCTTCAGGCTGACGAGCCATCGACTCGACTGCACTCGCACCGATACGGCCGATACCAGCGGCTCCACCCATGATCACCAAACCGGCGCCGATGGCACCACCGAACTTGCGCGCGCCATCCGTGGTCATGAACAGATCACCAGCCTCGGCATCTGCTCCAGCGTCTGCGGCATATGC
>JARFQS010000047.1 GCA_029287645.1 Thermoanaerobaculia bacterium
TCTTCTTGCAGGAGAATCGCCGTGAAACGCTGCGCGAACTTCGCAGCTCTTTCGAAGGAGAATTCCTCCCCCACTTCCTGGCTGAAGGCAACGGAGGGGATACCCAGCAGGGTGCCTTCAAAGGTTGCGCTGACGGTACCCGAGTAGGTCACGTCATCTCCCATGTTGCAGCCGAAGTTGATGCCCGAGACCACCAGATCAGGGGGCGAGTCCTTCATCAGCCAGAGCACGGCGAGATTGACACAGTCGGTGGGTGTACCATCCACCGAATAGAAATTCTCCTGCAGCTGCTGCATGCGCAACGGCCGGTGGAGTGTCAAAGAGTGGCCCGTGGCGCTCTGCTCCCTGTCGGGCGCGACTACCGTGACCTGAGCTATCTCGCCCAGGGCATCGGCCAAGAGCTTCAGCCCCTCCGAGAACACGCCGTCGTCGTTGGTGATCAGGATCCTCGGCATCTCGATCAGTCTTTCCCCGTCAGGTATTTGCCGACGATCGGTTCCAGCTTCCCCCTGGTCTCGGGCGGAATGAGGCTGGAATCCGTAATCAGAGCGTTGCGAAGGGCCGTCGAACAGTCACAGGTGCGCTCGTCCGGCAACCTACGGATCGCCCGCCGCACTACATCCTGGGCGGTGGCCGCGTTCTGCTGGATCACTTCCATCACCGCGTGCCCGTTGACATCGTCTTCTTCCTCGTGCCAGCAGTCATAGTCCGTCACCATGGCCAAGGTGGAATAGCAGATCTCTGCCTCTCGGGACAACTTCGCTTCCTGCAGATTGGTCATCCCGATGACATCCACCCCCCACTGGCGATAGATGTTCGACTCGGCTCGCGTCGAGAATTGGGGACCCTCCATGCAGATATAGGTTCCGCCCCGATGACTTCGCGCTCCTGACTCCTTGGCGCACTCGTAGAACACCTCGAAGAGATCCGGACAGACAGGATTCGCCAGGGAAACGTGCGCCACCAGGCCTTCGCCGAAGAAGGTGTCGGCCCGATGCCGTGTCCGATCGAAGAACTGATCTGGAACCAAGATGTCAGTGGGTCGATACTCCTCCTTCATCGATCCCACGGCGCTCACCGAGAGGAGCCTCTCCACACCTAGCAATTTGAACCCGAAGATATTGGCTCGGTAGTTGAGCTCCGACGGCAGCAATCGGTGCCCCCTGCCGTGCCGGGCGAGGAAAGCGACGCGAGTCCCCTCGAGCTCGCCGAGAATGAAGGCGTCCGAAGGTTCCCCAAATGGGGTCTCGACCCGACGCTCTTCCTCTACCGTCAGGCCTTCCATGTGGTAGAGGCCACTTCCTCCGATGACTCCAACGCGTACTTCACTCATCGTGTCTCCCTTTGCCACGCCTGGGCCGGAGCTCGAGCCGAAACCTCCATTCCTGGATTCCACGTTTCCTGGAGAATCCTCGAAGGATGGCCGAGCTGCAACTGCCGAGAGCTCAGGCGGATATGGCCTCCAGAACCCTGAAAGCGGTTTTCAGTGCGCGACGACCCTGCTGGCCGTCCACCAGCACCGCAGCCTCGCCTCGGCACCGCGCAAGGAAAGCCCTGAGCTCCTGCTTGAGCGGCTCGTCTTTTTCAACGGTCAACGGATCGGGCAGTATCTTGCGTGCTTCGCCCTCGATCTCGAGCCGAAAGCCCTGCACATCCTGCTCCTGATAGTCCACTGAGTAGTACCCCTGCTCGGGGAAGAAGACCCGCAGCTTCCTGACCTTCTGTGAAGAGACTCGAGATGCAGTTATGTTGGCGACGCAACCCGATTCCAACGCCACTCTGGCATTTGCGATGTCGATCCTCGAAGACAGGACACTGATCCCGGTGGCCCGGACCTCCAAGACAGGACTGTCGTCCAATGCGTGCAGAATCTGTAGGTCGTGGATCATGAGGTCGAGCACGACATCGATATCCAGGCTTCGCGGCGTGAACACCGCCAGTCGGTGAATCTCCACGAAGCCGGCTTGACCTTCAACTTGCAGGAGCCTCTGCACAGCAGGATTGAAGTATTCGACATGCCCGACTGCGAGAACTCGGCCCCTGGCTGCCGCCACGAGGCGGTCTGCTTCCTGCAGACTCGAAGCGAGCGGCTTCTCCACCATCACGTCGATCCCTCGCTCGAGAAGATCGCACCCGACCTCACAGTGATCGAGGGTGGGCACGGCCACCACGGCGGCGTCTATCTGATCGGCGAGGTCATCCATCGTCTCGAACACGGTGGCTCCGAACTCTCCTCCGACTCGATCCGCCGTTTCGCGATCGGTGTCGAAGATCCCGACGAGATCGGCCCCCGGATCCTCGGCCAGGATACGCACATGATGTCGTCCCAGGGCACCCGTTCCGATCACCCCGATCCTCAGCAGCCCTCGCGAGGTACTCAGGATCCGCCTCCTCTTCCACCTCGCCGCCCGGGGATTGCGGTGATCACACCCCGGTTCGAGCTCTCTATGAAATCGATCAAGAAGTCGATGTCCTCGTCGCCACCGAACTCCTCCCGAAGTTGGCTCACCGCCTGCGATGTATTGAGGCGAGAGCGCAGGAGGATTCGCATGGCCGATTTGAGCCGTTCGATCGTCGGGGCATCGAAACCCTTGCGCTGCAGCCCGATGGTGTTGACGCCGTAGCAAAGAGGCTTCTGGCCCACGGTCTTGACCCAGGGAAGAGCATCCCTGGTGATGACCGAATAGCCGCCGATATAGGCATACCGGCCTACCCGGCAGAACTGGTGCACTGCGCTGAAGGCTCCCACCGTGGCGTCGTCCTGGACTTCGACATGCCCGGCCAGGGTCCCGGCATTGCTGAAGATGGTTCTGGACCCGATATGGCAATCGTGCGCCACGTGGGAATAGGCCATGAACAGGTTGTCGCTGCCGATCGTGGTCAGGGCACCGCCCTCCTCCGTGCCACGGTGGATCGTGACGAATTCCCGAAACACGTTCCGGTCACCGATCTCCAACCAGGTCTCGCTCCCACCGTACTTCAGGTCTTGCGGCTCGAAGCCCACACAGGCGTGAGGGAAAATGCGATTCCCTTCACCGAGGCGCGTATAACCACCTACCTGAGCGCCAGGACCGATCTCCGTATCCTCGCCGATCGACACCTGCGGCCCGATGACGGCATGGGCACCCACCCTCACCGAGGCGGCCAGATCGGCGCCAGGATCGATGACTGCGGTCGAATGAATCAATTTGCCCATGATCTCAGATGCTCCCGAATCGCCTCGTGAACCCGGCCTTCCGCTCATCGGTCGAGACGACGTGTTGTTGCATCACATTGATTGCGATTGCAGGAAGAAGTCTGCCCTCCGGCACTTCCCAGGGTCCCAATTCCCGATTCAGCGATCAGCGATCCACCAGAGCCGAGCTGCAGACAGCTTCAGCTGCGACCTGGCCATCGACAAGGGCTCGCCCACTCAGCTTGCAGTGACGGGGTCGCATGCGCAGCATCTCGACCTCGTAGCGAATCTGATCGCCCGGCACGACCGGACGTCGAAATCGCGCCCGGTCGATGGACATGAAGAAGAGGAGCTTCTCTGTTCTGCGGGGGTCATCGTGCAGGACGAGGATTCCGGCGGCCTGGGCCATGCCCTCCACGAGCAGGACTCCCGGCATCACCGGGTTGCCGGGAAAATGACCGTTGAAGAACTCCTCGTTGGCGGTCACGTTCTTGATCGCGACAATTCTCTCCTTGGGCTCTATCTCCAGGACGCGATCCACCAACAGCATCGGATAGCGGTGCGGCAGGATGGACGTGATCCAACTGAAATCTCGACTCTCTTCAGTTCCGTTCAAGATTCGTTCTCCTGTTCTCCGCGCCCCGCTGAGCGTTCCAGGGTGGCGATCCGTCGCCCCAACTCGACCAGACGGGCGACCATGGCCTGCTGGCGAAGCCAGCTCGATGCGTCAGTGGCGGGTATTCCAGCGACTTTCTTGCCAGCATCGACAGACTTGAAGACCGCCGACTTGGCGGCAACCTGGACACCGTCACCCAGCTTCAGGTGGCCACTGAGACCACTCTGTCCAGCGACGATCACCCCATCTCCGAGCCGTGTGCTGCCTGAGATTCCGGACTGCGATACGAGCAGGCACCCTCGGCCGAGAGTCACGTTGTGACCGACTTGAACGAGGTTGTCCAACTTGCTTCCGGCGCCGATCCTCGTTTCGTCCAGAAGGGCGCGATCGACAGTCGTATTGGCACCGATCTCC
>JARFQS010000526.1 GCA_029287645.1 Thermoanaerobaculia bacterium
GTCCCTGCTCCGCCGCCACTGCTAGCCAGGTCGCGCCGCTGACGCCGTCGGCGCCGGTCTTGGCAGCGATCCAGACGGCATCTCCCGAGATCTCGATCGGATAGGCGAAGAACAGGAAGGCGCGCGCCAGGAGAGCCACATTGAGGAAGTTCATGCCGGTGCCACCGAAGATCTCCTTGCCGAGCACGACGCCGAAGCTGATCCCTAGAGCGACCTGCCACAGGGGAATTGTCGCCGGCAGGATCAGCGGAAAGAGAAAGCCGGTGACGAAGAAGCCCTCGGCGACTTCGTGACCCCTGATCGACGAGAAGAGAACTTCCCAGAGACCCCCGACTGCGAACGTGACAATGAGGACCGGAAAGAAGTAGAGAGCGCCGTGCACCATACAGGCCCAGAGGCTTCCCGGGTCGAAGGCCAGCCCCATCGCTTCCATGGCGCTGGTCTGCCAGCGGTCGAGCGGGGCGGCACCCTTCGCGATGGCCAGGTGAGCCTGGTAGCCGGTGTTGTAGAGCGCCATCAGGATGGCCGGCACCAGGGCCCAGACGACGGTCATCATCATCCGCTTGAGATCGAGACCATCGCGAACATGGGAGGGCCCGGCGGTCACTTTCCCCGGGGTGTAGAGGATGGTGTCCCCGGCCTCCCAGAGGGCGTGCAGCTTCTCGAGCTTTCCACCGGGCTCGAAATGCCTGGCCTGTTTATCTAACAACGAACGGAGAGACACGATCAGCCTTCCTTTTCAATGAGGGTGAGTACGTCTCGCAGATACGGACCGTAATCGTTCTTGCCGGGACAGACGAAGGAGCACAAGGCCACGTCCTCTTCCGCCAGCTCCAGGCAGCCGAGTCGTTCGGCGACCTCGACGTCGCGCATCAGCAGGGACTTGAGAAGTTGCGTCGGCATCAGATCGAAGGGCATGACCTTCTCGTACGCGCCGATCGGTACGATGGCCCGCTGTGATCCGTGTGTGGAGGTGGTGAATGGGAAGCGTTTGCCGGGAACGAGAGCCCCGAGGTGGGTCTTGACGACCGAGTACTTGTCGGCGCCGGGGGTCAGCCAACCCATGAACTCTCGTTGCCTGCCCTCGGCCAGCACGGTGATCTGTTGGTCATACCGCCCCAGGTAGCCGAGCCCGTCGCCCATGGCGATGCGGCCGGAGAGCACGGACCCCGAGATCACGCGGGCCTCTCCTGTGCCGAGCTCTCCCTCCACGAGGGCATCGGTGGAGGCGCCGATCCGGGTCCGCAGCAGCCGAGGCTGCTTGACGAGCGGTCCGGCCAGGGAGATGACGCGATCGAGGTAGAGCTCGCCGGAATCGAAGAGCTCGCCGATCGCGACGACATCCTGATAGCCGAGGTACCAGACCGTTTTGTTGCGATCGACCGGATCGAGAGTGTGAATGTGGTACCCGACAGTTCCGGCTGGATGTGGGCCGCTGAACTGCTCGACCTGGATCGAAGCCTCGTCGGGAAGGTCGAGCTTCATCCCCGGCTCGGTACAGACGAAGGTCTTGCCATCGGTGAGCTTGGTGATGGCGGTCAACCCGAGCTTGAATCGATGGCCCTGATCTGCCATCGCTACAGCCACTGACGGAGCCAGCGGATTCGAGTCGGTGACGGTGACGAAAATGGAATGGGCTTGACCGTCGGGGTTGGCTACTCGAGCGAAAGGCCGGCCACGAAGAGCTGTCCACATCCCCGACTCGATCAGGAGGGCCTTGACCTGCTCTCGGGTGAGAGTCGCAGGGTGCTTGCCGGTGAAGTTGCTGAAACTCACCTGCTCGGCGCTTCCGGCTCGCCCCTCGATCTCGCCGCGGGTGAGCTCTATGACCATGGACTGGAAGGCTCGCTTCTCACCGCGGTTGACGGCGAGCACCTTGCCGGCTCCCGGCGAAGTGAAGCGGACCCCCGGCATCTTCTTGTCCTCGAAGAGCAACTGACCCCTCTTGACGGTCTCCCCCACCTTGACGTGCATGGTGGGGCGAAGGCCGGGGTAGTCGGCTCCCAGAAGGGCGACGCGAGTGGACGTTCGAGTGGCTTCGACCTGCTGGTTGGGCTCACCCTGAATGGGCAGACGCAGGCCACGTTTGGACTTGTGCAATGCCATCGGATTTGAGTCCCGCTGCGGATTTAGGTCTGTTGGAGCGGCGGCCCCCGGCGTCGTCAACGTGTGGTAGGGAGCACACCACGACTCGGGTCTGCATTCTCCCATCTTGGGAAGAAAAAGGCTAGATGTGAAGCCTCATCTCCGGCTCGCCCTCTGGTACGATGAGAGGAGAGCGAGTCGATCGGCAGCGGCCCGACGAGCTTTCATATGAGGCCACTCCAAGCGGTTGCCCCGGAGGCGAGAAATGGACGCATCGAGAATCCCAACTGCACGCAAGCTCATGGAGAAGGTCCCAATGACCTTGTCTCCAGGAATGAGCCTTGTCGACGCGATCGAGGCCCTGGCACAGACGCATGTTTCTGCAGCTCCGGTAGTGGACGAAGACGGAGGCTTCCTCGGAATGCTGACCGACAAGGACTGCCTTCGGATCGTTTCAGTCTCGGCGTTCCACCGTCCCCGGGGAGGTAGGGTCGCCGACTTCCTGTCGCCGGTGTCGCAGGCCGTCGAGATCGAGATGGACCTGTTTCGCATCGCCGAGATCTTCTTGACCAGCCATTTCACCGTCCTGCCGGTTCTCGAGCGAGGCAAACTGGTGGGCTGCATCAATCGCGAGGGCCTGCTCAATGGCATCAGCTTCCTTACCAAGGTCCTGGAGGACGAAGGAGTCAAGGTCGAGAGGGAATCCAGCGAAGCCGTGGTTCGACCCCGCTCGATCGGCGAGATGCAGCAGGCGTTCGCCAAGCTCTCCAAAGAGCAGCTGGTCCGACGTGTCGGCCGACGCAGCTGAATCCCCTGTCCTACTGATTCTTGTCTTGGTGGGAGCCCTGCTCCTGTCGAGTTGCGGACCTCGTGGCGAGAGCGCGGGCTCTTCAGAAGACGCTGCAGAAGCCCCCGAGGCGACCTAGGTATGCAGGCAAGCCTGCGCTCAGTGTCAATCGACGGAGACGCGACTCTGGGAGGGCTCGCATCACGACTTGGCCATGCAGGTGCCGGACAAGAGCACGGTCCTCGGAGACTTCGACGACGCTACTTTCACCTACAACGGTGTTACGTCTACCTTCTACGAGCGGGATGGTAGGTACTTTGTCAGAACGGATGGCCCCGACGGTGTGCTGCACGACTACGAGATCGCCTATACCTTCGGGGCGGTTCCCCTGCAGCAGTATCTGATCGAGTTTCCCGACGGCAGGTATCAGGCACTCAGCATCTGCTGGGACACTCGCCCTGCCGGGGAGGGTGGACAGCGGTGGTTCCACCTCTATCCCGACGCCGCGATCGACCATGACGACGAGTTGCACTGGACCGGGGTGAATCAGAACTGGAATTTCATGTGCGCCGAGTGCCACTCGACCGATCTGAAGAAGCGGTTCCTCGCCAACGAGAACCGCTTCGACACCACCTTCGAGGAGATCAATGTCTCGTGCGAGGCATGCCACGGCCCCGGCTCGT
This sequence comes from Thermoanaerobaculia bacterium, assembly GCA_029287645.1. Lineage (GTDB taxonomy): Bacteria > Acidobacteriota > Thermoanaerobaculia > Multivoradales > JAHEKO01 > JAUVRX01. Next base: position 3,556 of record JARFQS010000526.1, read on the forward strand.
TGCACGTCGAATGGGCCGACGCGGTCGCGCTGCGCAGAACACCCCCGTACGACAATGGGCACATGGGCCTCGTCGTGCGTCTCGAGGATCCGGGACGGGGTACTTGGATCGTCAGCCCAGAGACGGGCAGCGGAACCCGCATGGCTCCACCGGTCGAGACTCAGGAGATGGAGACTTGTGCCCGCTGCCACTCACGACGCGGTTTGATCTGGGAGGAGTACGAGTTCGGGCGGCCGCTCCTCGACACTCACCGACTGGCACTTCTGGAGGAAGGCCTTTACCACGCCGACGGCCAGATCGAGGAGGAGGTCTACGTTCACGGATCGTACCTGCAGAGAAAGATGTTCCAGAAAGGCGTGACCTGCAGCGATTGCCACGATCCCCATAGTCTCGAGATGCACTTCCCCGACGACTCGGTCTGTGCGCGCTGCCATTCGAGAGAGAAGTTCGCGACCCAGGAGCATCACTTTCACAAGCCGGGCACCAAGGGTGCCTTCTGCGTCGATTGCCACATGCCACCGAAGAACTACATGGTGGTGGACCCGCGGCACGACCACAGCCTGCGAATCCCCCGGCCGGACCTGTCCCTGACTCTGGGGACTCCGAACGCCTGCAACGACTGTCACAGCGACAAGAGCGTGCAGTGGTCGATGGACTGGATCGTCAAGTGGTACGGAGAGGACCGACGCCAGGAACCGCACTACGGCGAAGCCCTTCACGCCGCACGTCAGGGTCTGATGGGCGCTGAGCAGGGGCTGGTCGAGCTGATCGAGAACGAGGAGGCACCCGCCATCGCTCGCGCTACGGCGCTGACCCTGTTGTCCAGATACCTGACAGCCGGCAGTCTTCCGGTGGTCGAGCGAGCGCTCGGCAGCCCGGATCCGATGATTCGAATGGCGGCCGTTCGGGCGACTGAAGCGCTCGACGATGCGGCAAGGCTTTCCCTGAACTATCCGATGCTGCACGATCCGGTTCGCGCTGTCCGGTTCGAGGCGGCAACGCGACTCGCCTCAGCGCCCCGGGAGATGTTTTCGTCTCCGCAGCGAACCGCGCTCCAGAACACCCTCGCGGAGTATCGGGAATCGCTGCGGTTCAATGCCGATCGTGCCGAATCCCACCTGAATTTGGCCTGGCTGCATTCGATGAGTGGTGAGCTCGACAAAGCCGAGGAGGCCTACCTGAAGGCGCTCGAGCTGGACCCCCTGTTTCCTACGACGTACATCAATCTGGCGGACCTCTATCGAATGCAGGGTCGGGACAGGGAAGGCGAGAGGACTCTGCGTCGGGCGCTGGAGCTCTACCCGGACAGCGGCGACATTCGGCATGCACTGGGATTGAGTCTCGTACGGCTTCAGCGCCCGGTCGAAGCTCGCGAAGAGCTGAGATTGGCCTCCGAGTCGATGCCCGACTCGGCCCGCTACGCCTATGTCTACGGAGTGGCGCTCCTCGATTCGGGCGAGCCTCGGAAGGGACTCGAAGTGTTGGAAGAGGCCCACGAAAGGCACCCCACCGACCGCGAGCTGCTCGTCGCCCTGGTGTCGATCCATCGATCGAGCGGCAACCTCGAAGCTGCCCTCGACTATGCCCGCAAGCTCCAAGCCCTCGTACCCCAAGATCCAAACGTTCAGCGCATGCTCACCGAGCTCGAGGCCTCGAGCTCGTAGCGTCTTGGGGCTTGGGACCTGGGTCCTGGGCATGGAAGCGGCCGGCGCCCCTGCCGGCCGTTACCGACTGGAGGGTCCGACGTGGGGCCCCCAGGGGGCTTGTTCTCCCTTCCGCTGCAAGTACACCCTGGTAGTCCCCACGCCGAACCCTTGGAGCCGCTGTAGGGCCACTGCTGAGCTGTTACCCCTGCGCCCCTATGCCCTAGTGCCCCATTGCTCCAATGCCTGACTGCCTTCACCGGTCCTCGAGGTTCGTTCGGGCGGCCCACCCTGAATGTAAGGGAGGGGCTTGCGCCCTCCCGCGGGCGGCCGCGAGGGCCGCCCCTACATCGCGCATTGCTCCAATGCCTGACTGCCTTCACCGGTCCTCGAGGTTCGTTCGGGCGGCCCACCCTGAATGTAGGGGAGGGGCTTGCCCCCTCCCGCGGGCGGCCGCGAGGGCCGCCCCTACATCGCGCATTGCTCCAATGCCTCACTGCCTTCACCGGTCCCCCAGGTTCGTTCGGGCGGCCCACCCCGAATGTAAAGGAGGGGCGTGCCCCCGCCCCCGGGCGGCCGCGAGGGCCCCCCCGAAACGGCGGCTAGCTGCAAAGCCCCAATGGCAGAAAGGTGAGACAACGTGCCCCGGCGGAACGAACCCCCCAGCACAAAGAACGGCCG
>JARFQS010000089.1 GCA_029287645.1 Thermoanaerobaculia bacterium
CGCGGCCGCCACGATGGGCGGCCGGATCCAAGGAGGTTGTCGTGATTCCGGAGCTCGTACTAGAAGCCCCAGGAGTAGCTGATCTCGATGTCCCACTGACTCATGGCCAGGGTGATGTCCTGCAGGCCCGGGACCTCGAGCAGGTTGGGTCCTGTGATCTCGACCTCCGGTGCGTACATCAGGGAGAAGTTGAGGCCGCTGCTCTCGCCGAATTGACGCGTCAGGCCGAAGGTGAAGTGGTCTTCCATGACACCGGGGGCGAGGATGTTGAACAGCATCTCGCTCTCGGGGATCGGCTGATCGCCGAACGAGTAGCCGAAGCGCCAGGCCCAGGCGTTCTCGGGGTCGTACTGCAGACCGAACTTCCAGACCGACATGTCCTGCCAGCCGAAGCCGGCGCCACCGTCGTCACCCAGACGAGCCGTCTGCAGATTGGGAAGCAGAGGGTTGTTGATCGACTTGACGTCACTGTAGTAGATGTCCTGATAGTCCACCAGGAGGCTCAGTGCGGAGGTCGCGTGGATGGCGATTCCGGCAGTGAGGCTCGAGGGGACGTTGAAACCACCCTGCTCGGCGAACAGGCCGGCGTAGTCGGAGAAGTCGTCCATGCTCATCTCGGTCTGATAGGAGATGCCGAAGGAGAACCTGTCGGTGAACCGTCCCAGGTATCCGATCTTGGCGCCGTACCCAGTCGAAGTGGAGCTACCGTTGTTGGAGAGCTTGGTCGGATCGGACGAGAAAGGCGCGAAGCTGCCGACGCCCTGGGCCTCGAACGTCTGGTAGACGAAGATCGGCATGATGCCGATGGAGTGTTTGTCGGCGAACTCGACCGCCCAGGGGATGCCCACGAAGAGCTGTTCCAGATTGACGCCGGTGGGCTGTCCCGCGAAGAAGGTGGCGACCGGGTAGTCGGTGTTCATGCCACCATGACCATAGAGGTTGACGCCCAGGGTCATGTTGTCACCGATCCGCCAACTGCCGCCGAAGTACGGAATGTAGAAGTAGTTCGAGTCGCTCTCCACCTTTCCCGGTGTCAAGCCGAAGGTGCCCGGGAAACCGGAGGCGTTGCCCGTTACGGTGTACGACCGGTCGGGGCTGAAGACCCCGATTCCGGCGTCGTATCGCTTGCCGACGACCACCATTCCGGCCGGATTGGTCGCTGCGGCCATGGTGTCCTGCGGCATGGCGACACCGGCGCCTGCCAGGGCTTTGGCGATGGTGCCGTAGCCATGGGAAAAGTAGCCGTTGGTGGCCTGGGCCGGCGAAACCATCGCCAGGGCCAGGAGAACAGCCATCGATCCGAAAAGGATCCTGTGTGACTTGGTCATTTCAAAGTGCCTCCCTTGTTTTCGATTCTGCTTGGTACAACACACACCACGATTACCGTAGCCACGACTCTCGTAACTGTCGGCTGACAGCTTCCCCAAAAGGGGCGCGCTCCGATTGGGTGCGACTCCGTGTTGTGGGATCGATATACAAACATTGAACTCAGCCTAGAAGCGGCCGAGCCATCGATCTGGCAAACAGAGAGTGCCACAGTGGGCCGGTTGGAGCGACAGCCAAAGGGATAGCTCGGGCGTCACCGAGGGGTGGGCTGGATCCCCCGATATTGGGTGGTCAGAAGAGCACTATCTACCCGTTCGGGTGGGGTAGTGTTGCTGGGTTGTCAGCAGAAACAATGAGGCCCCTCTCTGGAGAAAGGGGCCTCGGAAAGACTCGATGGGACTGGAATCGTTGGACTGTCAATCAGCCGTAGCGGTTGAGGAGACTCAATACCTCAGAGACTTCCTCGCGTACCTCGGGTGTGTCGCAGGCGTGGCCAGCCAACCGGCGGGAGACAGCACAGGAGATCTGATCACTGAAAGCCTTGTTGAGCGCTCCGCGGGCGGCGGCCAGCTGCTGGGCGATCCGCTCGCAGTCCTCGTCCTCCGAGATCATCTTCTGGATGCCACGCAGCTGCCCCTCGACCCGAGCCAAGCGGGCCAGAAGGCGCTTCTTGTCCTCGATGGGAACGACGGCCTTCTTGATCGGTGTTACGGAAGCCATGGTCTTCCTTCCTGGCGCGCGCAGAAAAAGAGAATCAGATAAACAGATTCGTTCGGGACCTCAGGGACTCTCCGAGGAATGCGGCGACACCGGCCGATTCGAGGCCGTCCATCAGCTCATCGTCCTGGATTCCCATCACGTCCTTGGACATCTCGCAAGCCAGGAGCTTGACATCCATTTCTTTGGCCATGTCGATCATCTCCTCGAGGGAGGAGACGTTGTTGTCCTTCATCATCTGGCGCAGCATCTTGGCGCCGACTCCGAAGTAGTTCATCTTGGAAACGGGCAGTTGCGTGGAGTTGCTCGGGCTCATCACGGACATCATCTTTTCAAAGAGGTCCTTGCCCGACAGAGAGCTGTCCTTCTTCAAGACGCTCAGGCCCCAGAAGGTGAAGAACATGCTCACTTCCTGGCCGAGGGCGGCCGCGCCGGTAGCGATCACGAAGGCCGCCAGAACGCGGTCCAGGTCGCCGGAGAAGACGACCAGGGCGATCTTGTCTTCGGGCTGCGTCTCCTCGAGGCCCTCCACGCGCTGCTCCAGGCTGGAAAGGCGC
>JARFQS010000143.1 GCA_029287645.1 Thermoanaerobaculia bacterium
CACTTCACCGGCCCCTGGAACTTTCCGGCGGTTTTCGGTCTGGGATGTGCCTATACCTCCCGTGACGGCCGTGTCACCCTGAGCTTCGAGTGGGACTACGTCGAGGCTCTCTTCGAAGGAGATCCAGACGAGACGATTCCCGACGTGCACGAGCTTCACCTCGGGGGGGAGTACGCTTTCCTGCAGAGCCGTCCCATCCTCGCCGTGCGAGCTGGAGTGTGGCTCGATCCGGATCATCGGGTCCAGTCGACGGTGGATGACGACCTCTTCAGTGCGGTCCTGTCCCCGGGCTCCGACAACGTGCACTATGCCTTCGGCTTCGGCGCGGCCTTCAAGAGATTTCAGATCGATCTGGCAGCTGATTTCTCGGATCTCCGCGACACCGTCTCCCTATCTGCGATCTTCTCCTTCTGACCAACCTTGGAGGATGGAACATGTCGAAATCCTGGATAGCGGGACTCCTGGCCGCGACCTGCTTGCTGATCGGCAGCCCTGTCACAGCGGATGAGGCTGGCTTTCCCACACTCGAGGGTCCCTACTTCGGTCAGGAGGTGCCTGGCCTCGAGGCGCAGCCGTTCGCCCCGGGTCTGATATCGCTCCCGGGGCGCTACGAATTTGCACTCGGCTTTTCTCCAGCTGGCGATGAGTTGCTCTTTAACCAACAAGTGCCAGAGGCGGCAGTCTCCGTTCTCTACAGTCGAGTCGAGGACGGTGTCTGGACCGAGCCGCTGGAGGTGAGACTCAGTGGAGGAGCCAAGAAGGAAGAAATGGAGGCCTTCTTCACCCCCGACGGTACGCGGATCTTCTTCGCCCCCTATGACGAGGGCATGGATGTTCGCATCTGGTCACTCGACGTGGGGCCGGATGGGTGGAGCCATCCCAGAGAGTTACCTTCCCCGATAGCGGACGATCCAGCCTTCTACCCCACCCTGTCGAATGAGGGCACGTTGTACTACACGAATCTGGCGGCCCGAAAGATCTATCGAGCGGAGGTCGACGGCCAGTCGGTTGGGTCGGTCGAGGAAGCCGGGCTCGAGTTCGGCCTCCATGCCTTCATCGCCCCGGACGAGAGCTTCGTCCTGGTGGATGCCAGGGAGGCTGATTCTCTCGGCGAGAGTGACATCTACGTCGCCTTTCGGGAGTCCGACGGGAGCTGGGGGAGACCTCTCAATCTGGGGCCCGGAGTGAACAGCGAGTTCAGCGAGACCTGCCCCTCCCTGTCCGCGGACGGCAAATATCTCTTCTTCAGCCGCTACAACGAGCCCAACGAGGTGTCTGACATCTATTGGATCGACAGCACGGTGATAGGTGTCAGGCGAGATGCCGAGTAGCCCGCAACCTCGAGTTTGTTGAAAAACAGCTAATTATTATTGATTATCAATAAAGCATGCTCTAAAATGGACTCGTGACTGCCGGGAGGCCGCTGCGATGAAATCCAAGAGCAAGAACCTTCCTGTCCGCATTCTCAAGATCTGGTTCGACGTTGTCCTGGTAGTCGGTGGCGCCGCCACTCTCCTCTTCGTGGTGTGGCTGGCGTTCTCACCCTTTCTGATGGCCGACGGCGACACGCCTGCCGACGCCACGGTGCAGGTGGTGGTGGGAGAAAGAAGCTGGATCCCGGTCTTCAAACTCGACTACGAACAGATAGAAGGGGCTCCCGATCTCGAGATCCGGGACGCCACACTGGTCAAGACGGATGGGGAGCTCCGTTTCGTCACTTCCAGCTGGTGGCTCCACTTCCTCACGGTCGGCGAGATCATGTTGGGCTCGGTGATCATCCTCTATGTGATCTGGAATCTGAGGAAGCTCCTGATCAACGTACTCGACGATCGACCCTTTGCTGCCGCCAACGGAAGGCTGTTGCGTCGATCCGGCTACATCATCCTGATCGCAGCGGCCCTGTGGCCTTTGGCGGACTACGCTCTCTCCGACTATGTCCTTTCGACGGTGAGCGTCACCAACATCGATCTCCGTCCGGCGATCACTCTGGAAAAGGACGCCTTTGTGGTCGGCCTGCTCTTCCTCGTCTTCGGCATCATCCTGACTCGTGGGCACGAGCTTCAGGAGCATGAGCAGGAGCTCGAAGAAGAACAGGCCCTCACCATCTAGACGGCCGAGCGAGAAACATGCCCATCCAAGTCAATCTCGACCTGATGCTGGTGAAGCGCAAGATGTCGCTCACCGAGCTCGCGGATCGCGTCGGCATCACCCTCGCCAATCTCTCCATCCTCAACACCAACAAGGCCCGCGCTGTTCGCTTCACGACCCTCGAGGGCCTCTGCCGCGAGCTCGACTGCCAGCCTGGGGAGCTATTGGAGTATCTCGAGGAGAACCAGTAGCCGTCTCCGATGTCATATGGAAGGGCACGCCCAACGTCCACATCATGGTGCCGTTGGACTCGGGACAGCGGGGACACTGGCCAGCCGAGGTTTTTCGGTCTAGACGTCAGTCCATCTTGACGAACGACAGGCCGCGGACCATGTCGCAGCTCAGGTTCAACCCTGTCACCTGATCGGATTCGTCTCGCTCGACCAGGATTCGCACGTCCTGCGGATTCCACGGAATCGCCACAAACTGCCGAGCCAGAAAATCGTCCGGGCCGACCTGCACCATCGGCACCCGAGGGACGTTGTCGGCCCAGGCAAGGTGCAGCTTGCCATCCTCGATCTCGAGTCGCAGCTCGCGTTCGAGCTCGTCGCTCCAGTACCTGCCTTCATGACCAGCCTGTGACTCTGCCGGCCGGAGCTCCAGACGCTCGAAGGGCAGTGGCTCCTCACCCTCGATGGTGACTGTCATCGACTGAGCTGCGGTCCCATTCCCGGCGGCGAACTCCACGTC
>JARFQS010000259.1 GCA_029287645.1 Thermoanaerobaculia bacterium
CGTGCGCCCTGGGCACAGGATGCTCTCGTCGATGACCCCGATCCTCGCTTGGCGGGGGGAGGAGGCTGTCGCTCTGGGAGGTCGCGGAGGCTCTCGCATCCCAACGGCCATAGCTCAAGTCCTGCTCCATCTGTTGGTGGATGGTGACCCGCTGCAGGCTGCCGTCGATAGGCCGCGCCTACACCACCAATGGCTTCCCGACGTGCTGCGGGCTGAAGCGGACGCACTGAGCCCCGAAACCGTGGAGGAGCTCTCGAGTCGGGGGCACGAGGTCGGCATCTGGACCAAAGACGCCAAGGTGAACGCGGTCCGAATGCTCGAGGATGGCAACTTCGAAGCGGCGGCCGACCCCCGAGGCCCCGGCTCTGCCGGCGTCGTCGACCCGATCCAATAGAGGGTCAGGCGCCCGGTCGTGCCTCTCGGCCGGTCTTTGAGGGCTTGGGGACTGATCAGATGACCCTCTTCTCTTGGAGGTCCGTCCGGGTGGTCCGCAGGGGGACGGTGGTGGCTACTCGGACTGCGAAGGGCTGGCCGCCACCTGCGCTCTCCGGCGCGCCGGATCACTCATGCACTACATCGGCTATGGCGCTGCGCTTGTCGAGAGCCCCCCTTTCGAACCACCCGAACGAACCTCTTGGCACCAGTCGAGACCAGAAGGGCTGGGCCAATGGATCTATTCGCGCAGTTGAGCTAGCTCAGCTACTAGCTGGCCCACTGTCGAAGGCGGGCCGAGGTTCGTGTCAGTCCCCGCCTCCCGTCTCAGCTCGATGATCTCGTCGTCGAGACAGTCCCAGGCCAGCATGAAATCAGTTAGGTACCCGAACCGCTTCGATAGCTCTTCGATCGACTGGTCCGGACTGAGCTTCTCGCGAGGTATTCCGAAGATCCTCGCTACTCGGTTTCTTTCTCTCAGTACTGCGTCCGCGGGAGCCGAATGTCGCTGAGAGAAGCGTTCGAGGAACTCCACATCAGACAGGCTCTCTAGTTCTTTGGCTTTGTGGCGGCGATAGAGAACCCCAAGCCCTGAGACCGCCAGGCCGAGGGCTAGAATCAGATAATTCTGGATTCCCATGATGCTTTGACCTCAAGGTGGACAGCTGCAAGTAAGCTGACCCAGGGGACTATAGCGCCCTTGAGATCAGGACTAGGTGCAAGATCGTGGGTGAGGTTTCTCAAGCAATTGAGGGTCCAACGCCGAACCCTTGCAGCTGCTGAATAGCCCCTGCCGAGGCGCTACCCCTGCGCCCTTGAGCCCCTACGCCCCCAAGCCCTCGCCGTGCCGGCGGCGCAGTTGGCCGCAGGCGGCGTTGGCTTCGAGGCCGCGGCTCTGGCGGTGGTGGGCGTTGACGCCTTGTCGTCGAAGCGCTGCGAGGAAGTCGTGGGACTGGAAATCGGTCGGTCGAGTGAAAGGCAGGCCTTCGACCGGGTTGTAGGAGAGGAGATTGACATGGGCCCGAAGTCGCTTGGCGATCGCTGCCAGTTGGTCCGCGTGCACCGGCGAGTCGTTGGTGCCGGCCAGCAGGCAGTACTCCAGGGTCACTTCGCGGCCGGTCTCGCCGAAGTAGGTCTCGCAGGCTTGGAGAAGTCTCTCGAGAGGCACCCCACGGGCCCAGGGAATCAACTCCTGGCGCAGCTCGTCGTTGGGTGCATGAAGGCTCAGCGCGAGTGTGATCTGGAGTCCCTCCCGGGCCAGGCGCTCGATCTGAGTTGGCAGACCGACGGTGCTCACCGTGATTCGACGCTGGCCGATCCCGAGTCCCCACTCCGCGTTCAGATGACGAACGGCTGCCATGGTGACGCCGTAGTTGGCCAGTGGCTCACCCATGCCCATGAAGACGACATGAGTCAGTCTCTCCTCCTGATCCCGTAGCTGCTGCGCTACGCGGAGAGCCTGCTCCATGACCTCACCGACCGTGAGGTCGCGTTGGGAGCCTCCGATACCACTGGCACAGAATCGGCAGCCCACGTCGCAACCGACCTGGGTGCTGAGACAAACGGTTCGTCGCTGCCGGTCCCGACCGCTGCTTCGGCGATCCTGAGAAGGGATCATGACCGTTTCAGTGGACGCGCCATCGGGCCATTGAAGGAGTGTCTTGGTGGTCCCGTCAGGCGCCTTGGAGGAGTCCAGCTCTTCCGCGACGAGAATCGAGAGGTCGGCATCGAGCCTGTCCCGTAGCGCGCCGGGGAGGTCGGTCATGTCGGTGAAATGGGTCACCTGTCGACCGAAGATCCAGTGGAGTACCTGCCTGGCTCGGTAAGTCGGCTCGCCAGACCCCTCGAGCTCCGCTTCGAGTTGATCCAGTGAGAGATCCAGCAGGTGCTGCTTCGCGGACATGCCGGAAGTATAAGGCTCCATCCGACATGGTTGTCTATAAGGGGCGACCGGGTGTTGTAGTCTGTTTCGAGATACTTCGTTGTTCAGAGACAGTAACCGACTCTGTCTGCTTGGAGGAATCATGAGGATCTGTGTTCCTGTACTCAGCCTGGCTGTCCTGGGCCTATCCTGGGTCTTGCCTGCTCGCGCCCAGGATTCGCGGGTCTTGGAGCTCGAGCTCGAGGATCAGTTCAGGAACGTTCATCGCAGCTCCGAAGTCTCGGGCAGGATCGTTGTCCTGATCGGTGCTGACAGGGTCGCCAGCCAATTCACCGGAGCCTGGAACCAGGCGATCTATGACTCTCTCGGCGATCATCCCCGGTACGGTCAGATCGCTCATCTCGCCCATGCGAATCTTCGCGGCGTACCCTTGTTTCTCAAGGGAATGATCCGGAGTAGGTTCCCACAGGAACCCGATGGCTGGGTGTTGATGAACTGGAAGGGGACCCTACCCAAGACCTATGGATTCACCCCCGAGTCGGTCAACGCGTTGGTGTTTTCTGCCGATGGAACCCTCGTCCACCACGCCTCGGGAAGTGAGCCTGACGAGGAAGCGGTGCATGAGCTCGTCGGTGTCTTGGGTGAGCTGCTCGACGAGGTCACGACCCCGTGAGCCTGAATCGTTCACCAGGCGAGATGTGTCGGAGCCTGGAACGCCAGATCACGCACGAGTCGCAGTTCGGCCTCACGAGATCCGGGGCGTCATCGCACTTCTGGAGGGCGAGTACTTGATGCGCGTTCTCGAAGCGAGCTGGGACTAGACGGCGCGGAACCCAAGGGGTCCAGCACAGAGGTGCTGCCCAGACTCAGCTGGCGGCCATGGCAGTGCCGAGGCCTACCACTCCCATCACGAGAAGAACGGGAATACCGAAGAGGAACAGGAGCACGAGGGCAACCGGTGCGACCGCGATGCCGATCACGATGAGAATCGCGAACAGGAAGAACTTGAGCACGCCGAAGAGGAGGGCCAACGGCAGGAGCAGAATGCGAAACACGAGTTTGAGGACCAGGCCGATCAGGAACAGGCTGCCGAGCACGATCGTTCCGACGACCAGGATTCCGAACAGTGCGAGAAGCTCCAACATCGGCCATACCTCCATCCTTCACTACGCCGGAATGCCCTCGTGGGTTTCAAGAGTGGCCAGATCCAGAATGGCGAGAGTCCAGCCCCTCACGGAGTTGATGAGGAAGATCTCCTCAGCGCTCTGGAGGTCCTGGATCGTCACGACCCTCTCATGGAGTCTTTCCTCCGCCAGGAGCTCTTCCCGTAGAGTTCCCGGAAGGAGTCCCGAGTCGAGGGCCGGAGTGAGCAGCTTGCCATCCTTTCGCAGGACGAGATTGGCAATCGTGGTCTCTGTGACCTCGCCCTCTTCGTTCCACAGCACCACATCGTCGTGGTCGGGGAAAGCGCTCGCTGCGGAGTCGTAGACGTCTCGGTGGGTCGTCTTGTGAAACAGGAATCGATCCCGGCGATCGACAGGGTGCCGGGCCAGGGCCAACTTCCAGACCTGGTCGTCGAGGCTCAGGGGCTCAGCTTCGATTTCAGGCTCCCCTGAGGAATCGATCAGGAGGCGAACCCGATGCACCTCTCGGGGCCACTCCCCGGAGGCCTTCTGTAGCCGACCCTCGAGGAGTCCTGACTGGAGCTCGAAATTGAAGTACTCCGCTGACCGTGCCAGACGGGACAGATGGCGCTCGAGTAGAGAGTAGCCTTCTACCGGATCCCAGCGAATCGTCTCCAGCAACCGAAACTCGGGGACCGTCGTTCCCAGGACCAGGGCTTTGGTCCGGGCTTCCTCCCACTCCTCTGTGGCCATCGATTCAGCGACGATGCCACCGCCGGTGCCGAACCGTGCGAGCCCTGCGTGCCGATCCACCTGGACAGTGCGAATCGCGACATTGAATCGTGCCTTTCGACCTGGTGCCGCGTAGCCGATGGCTCCCGTATACGCCCCACGGGGATGTGTCTCGAGGTCGGCAATGGTCTCCATGGCGCGGATCTTGGGCGCCCCGGTGATCGAGGCGCACGGGAAGAGTGCCTGGAAGATCTCGGATAGCGGTGCCTGGGTGCGGGCCTCGACCGTCGAAGTGAGCTGGAAGAGCGACGGGTACTTCTCCAGCTGCCAAAGGTCGGTGACTTCGACACTGCCGGGAGTTGCGATGCGACCCAGATCGTGGCGCATCATGTCGACGATCATGACGTTCTCGGCTCGGTTTTTGGGCGAGGCCTGCAGCCAGGCGGCGGAGCGCTCGTCCTCTTCGAGAGTTCGCCCCCTGGGTGTAGTGCCCTTCATGGGTCGACTCAGGAGGCGCTCGTCCTCGAGACGGAAGAAGAGCTCCGGGGAGGCCGAGCACAGTGCCCACCTTCCGATATCGACGAAGGCACAACATCTCGACTGCTGACCGCGAACCAGGGCGCCGAAGAGCGACCGCGCATCACCCTCGAAAGGTGCTTCGAGGGAAAAGGTGTAGTTGATCTGATAGGTATCTCCCCGGGAGATCGCTCGATGGATCGATTCGATGGCCCGCTGATAGTCACTCTCTGAGACAGTGGGCTCCCACTGCCCGGGAAGCCTGCTGCTCGGCAGCGACTCCGTTGGTAACTCGACGAATTCCGGTTTCTCGAAGAGGCCGAACCAGGCGAGGGGGAGATCGCCCGCAGCCCTGACCCGCATCGCGGCATCGAACGCAGGGGCGGCCTCGTAGCTCAGGAAGCCGGCGGCCCAGAGGCCCCTTTCAGTCGCCGAATCGATCTCACGAAGGAGGGGAAGGACCTCGGAACTCTCATCGGCGAGCAGCGTTGCCACGGGATCGCGAAAGCTCAGCCACTTCAGGGAGTCCCCGAGGGGGGCCTGCAGGACGATGAAGGGAGCCTCTCCCATGGCTTGGAATCGGGTGAGTACCTGTCCGGGTGCTGCTCTCTGGCCGGAGTGGGTTGGGTTACACTCGGCACTCTCCACCGACAGGAAGCCTACCCATGCCTAGAATCACACGAGTCTACACGCGAACCGGCGACGACGGCACGACAGGCCTCGGAGGAGGTCAGCGAGTCGGCAAGGACTCGCCTCGCATCGCCGCCTACGGAACGGTCGACGAGCTCAATGCATCGATCGGTGCGGCCATGGCCGCCGGACTGGAAGAAGAACTGCTAGTCGAGCTGTCGAGAATCCAGAACGAGCTCTTCCATCTGGGGTCCGATCTCTGCTTCCTCGAAGAGGACAAAGAGAGTATCGATCTGCCCGGCATCGAGGAGCACCACGTTGTGAGCCTCGAAAAGCTGATGGACCGTCTCGCAGCAGAGGTGCCACCGTTGGAAAATTTCGTGCTGCCGGGTGGCTCGCCTGGCGCTGCGAGCCTGCATGTGGCGCGAACCTGCTGTCGTCGCGCCGAGCGTGAGCTGGTTCAGCTGGCCGGACAGGAGAGAGTCGGCGCATTCACGGTGCGCTACCTGAATCGACTCTCGGATGCCTTGTTCGTGATGGCCCGCTTCGAGAATGCCCGCAAGGGAGTTGCGGAACCGGTGTGGGACAGCCACGCCTGAGGCCGTCACCCAATCTACTGAGCAGTGAGTCGAGACACGAGCGGGCGACGCTCTAGAGGACCGTCTCTCGCATGACCTCTTCGATGGTGGTGACACCATCGCGGATCTTCTCGAGTCCGCTGGCACGCAGGTGGATCATGCCGTTCGCCAGCGCCTGTTGCCGCAGCTCGTTAGCGCTACCGCCCGAGAGGATCAGCTCGCGGACGTCCTCGTCGACGTCCATGACCTCGAAGAGGGCGACCCGGCCCTTGAATCCGGTACCGCTGCAGCGCTCGCACCCGCGGCCCCTGAACGGCTTGATCGTCTTGGCCTCCTGCTTCGAGAAGCCCAGATCGACCAGCGCCTGCTCGGGCACTTCGTAGGCCTCCTTACAGCTGGCGCAGATCCGCCGGACGAGACGCTGGGCCGCGATGAGATTGACCGAGCTCGCTACCAGGAAAGGCTCGATTCCCATGTTCATCATCCGGTTGATCGAGGAAGGGGCGTCGTTGGTATGCAGGGTGGAAAGCACCAGATGGCCTGTCAGCGCGGCCTTGATCGCCACCTCGGCGGTCTCGAAGTCACGGATCTCGCCCACCAGGATGATGTTGGGATCCTGGCGCAGGAAGGAGCGCAGCGCGGCCGCGAAGTTGAGCCCGATCTGGTCCTTCATCTGGACCTGATTGACGCCGACCAGATTGAATTCCACCGGGTCCTCGGCGGTCATGATGTTGGTCTCGGGCGTGTTGATGCGCGACAGGGCCGAGTACAGGGTGTTGGTCTTACCCGAGCCGGTCGGTCCGGTCACCAGCACCATGCCGAAGGGCTTGAGAATGGCGTGCTCGAAGCGGCGCAGGGAGGCGGACTCGAATCCCAGCTTCGTCATGTCGAGCATCAGGTTGTCTTTGTCGAGCAGACGCAGCACGATCTTCTCGCCGAAGATCGTGGGCAGAGACGAGACGCGGAAGTCGAGGTCCTTCACCTTGCCACCGACGCGTGTCTTGATCTTGATCCGTCCGTCCTGGGGCAGACGCTTTTCGGCGATGTCCAGCTTGGCCATGATCTTCATCCGGCTGGTGATGGCCTCGCGCAGGCGCAGGGGCGGCCGCATCATCTCGTAGAGCAACCCATCGATCCTGTAGCGAACTCGGAACTCCTTTTCGTACGGCTCGATGTGGATGTCGGAGGCATCCCGTTTGATGGCGTCGGTCAGGATGATGTTGACCAGTCGAACGACCGGCGCCTCCTCGGACTCCTGCTCCAGGGCCTCGAGGTCGATGTCCTCCTCTTCGTCGAGGACCTCGAGATCGGTGTCCTCGGTCTCCTCGAGGTCCTCCATGACCTTCTTGAGCTCGATCGAATGTGTGCTGCCGTAGTACTGATCGATGGCTCCCCGTAGCGTCGAGTCGGAGGCCACCACCGGCTCGACGTTGTAGCCGGTCATGAACTTGACGTCGTCCATGGCGAACACGTTGGTGGGGTCCACCATGGCGATGGTCAGCTTGGCGCCCGCCTTGGACACCGGGAGGATCGTGTACTTGCGGGCCACCTCGGCCGGGATGATGCTGATGATGCTGTCGTCGACCTCGATCTCGCCGAGATTGATGGCCGGGACCCCATAGCGCTGCGAAAGGAACTCCACCAGCTCCTCGTCGTCGATGAAGCCCATCTTGACGAGGTGCGAGCCGACACGTCCGCCCTGGCTCTGCTGGGCGGAGAGCGCTTGGTTGAGCTGCTCCTCCGTTACCTTGCCGGCCTGTTGAAGAAGCTCGCCGAGGCGTGTCATGACTTTTTAGCTCCGGTCTCCATATTCCTGCAGCCGCTCCTTCTGCTATATCTCGGCGGTGAGCGACGGACCATTACGGGAGTGCACGTCTTCCCGCCAGGGGATTTACGGTGAGCGAGTGTAGCAACGGCTTCGAAAACGGGTCAATGGCATGCACCACAAAGGGGTGAAGAAGCAGTGGGGCGATGGAGCAGTGGAGCAGTGAGGTCGAGGGGTCTTGAGGTCTTGGGGTCTTGAGGTCTTGGGGTCTTGAGGTCTTGAAGTCCTGGGGCTTGGGTCCTGGGTCCTGAGCCTTGAGGCAGTGGGGCAGTGAAGTAATGAGGCCCTGGGGCAGTGAGGAAGTTGGCGCTCAGGCTTCGAATAGGGAGGGCTGGCGCTGTAGCAGAAAGCGGGCGCGCTCGACGATCTCCTGCGGCTGAAGATCCGTCAGACATAACTTGGCTTCGTCGAATCTCTTGTGGCAGAAACTACAGGGCAGTTGGCGCCACAGGGCCGCTTCCCTGTCGCCGTAGGGTCCGTTGGTTTCTGGTGCGGTCGGTCCCATGAGGCAGAGGACTGGAGTCCCCAGGGCGTGGGCCAGGTGCACCGGACCGGTGTCGCCGCCGATGACGAGCCTCGAGTGTCGAAGAAAGGTGGTCAGGTAGGGAAGGGTCGGCGCAACGAGAACGTCGGCCGAGCCTGCGCTGGATGCCACGACCTCCTGTGCCAGGCCCTCTTCACCTGGACCCGCGGCTACCCAGCTGCGCAGTCCCAGCTGGCGCTCGAGGAGTTGGGCGACCTGTCCCATAGCCCCGGTGGGATATCGCTTGTTGCCCCAGCCCGCGCCAGGCTGGAGGAGAATCCTCGCTCCCTCCGTGGCGGCCAGCCTCTCGACGGCTTCTGTGGGCTCCTCTCTGAGGAGCTTGCTTCCTCCGAAGTCGGCTGGCTCGGTCGGAAGGTCGAGCGCGTCCAGGACCGCAAGGGCCCGATCGACACTATGCGCCCCTTGCGGGAGGACCGGCTCGTTGATCCAGAGTGCGCTGGACGGCTCGCGGCGGAACTTCCGCGCAACGCCGATCCTGCGGTCGGCCAGGGTGAGCGCCGCCAGCAGTCCCGCCTTGTGATTGCCCATCAGGTCCAGCACCAATTCGGGTGCGAACTGCTCGAGTCCGACGAAGAAGTCGCGCATGGCTACCCAGGTGCTGCGCCGGTGCAGTTGTCGCCTCCAGGTTCTGAGGCTGACCACCAGTAACTCGTCGAGATCGGGATGCCCTTCGAGGAGCGGAGCCATGGAGGACTCGACGACCCATCCGAGGGTGGCGTGAGGCAAGTTGCGGCGCAGTGCCGTCAGCACGGGGAGAGCATGAACAACGTCTCCCAGAGCGCTTGTGCGAATGAGGAGGATTCTGCTCGGGGCCAAGGGGATCGCCCCTCCAATTCAGTCCGGCAAACGCCGGATCTTGCGGATCAGGTCGGTCGTGGAATGGTCCTTGGGGTCTCCGACCAAACGGGTATCGCCTCCGTAGCTGCGTACGACGTCGTACTCGGGGACCTTGTCCGGGGTACCGTAGTCCGGCCCTTTGCAGTGGACGTCGGGCTGCAGCCGATCCATCAACGGGCCTGGCGAGTCGCCGCTGAAGATCACCACCAGGTCGACCGGCTCGAGGCCGGCCACCAGCTCGGCCCGCTCCTGCTCCGGTGCGATGGGTCGCCCCTCACCCTTCAGTCGAGCCACGGACTCATCGTCGTTGATGGCGACGACGAGGACATCACCTTCTGCCTTCGCCGCACGCAGGTATCGCAGATGACCGACGTGGAGAACGTCGAAGTGACCGTTGGCGAACGCGACCCGTTTGCCGCGAGCCTTCAGTTCTGCCACGCGAGGCAGGATGTCCTCGAAGCTCAGGATCTCGCCCACTCTAGGTCTCGCAGTAGACGGGAATCAGAGGTCACAGCCTCCCGAAGCTGCTCGGGCGTCAGGGTGGCCGTGCCCAGCTTCATAACGACGACTCCGCCGGCGTAGTTGGCGAGAAGTGCGGCTTCGAGCGGGGTGGCGCCTGCGGCGAGGGCGAGGGAGAAGGTTCCGATCACCGTATCGCCCGCGCCCGTCACGTCTGCGACCTGATCCGTGCCGTGCACCGGAATATGACAGCTCTCCAACCCATCGAAGAGAGTCATGCCATAACTGCCTCGGGTGATGAGGAGGTACCGGGCGCCAAGGTCTTCAAGAAGCTTCGAGCCTCGCTCGAGAACCGATTCCGCTGACTCGGTGGCTGCGGGCGACAACAGCGCCAGGGCCTCTTCCTCGTTGGGTGTCGCTGCATCGAGTCCGACGAAATCAGGTAGCCGGTGGCGTGAATCACAGAGGACCGTCCCCTCCGGTGCCAATGCGGCGCGAATCCGTGGCATGAGGTGGGGCTGCACAGCTCCGTATCCGTAGTCACTGAGGATTGCGACGCGTGCCTTGCCCTGCCAGGTCTCGAGCTGTTTCTCGAACGCCCGACCCTCTTCCTCTGTGAGCTCCACTTCGGCCTCGATGTCGAAACGCACGATTTGCTGCTTGATGGAGTGGCGCGCTCCTCCCAGGATGCGAGTCTTGGTGACGGTGGCGTAGCCCTCGCGAATGAGAATGCCCTCTGTGGTCACACCCGCGGTTTCCAGGCTCGAGATGAGCAGCTCGCCGTTGGTGTCGCGACCTACGATTCCGAGCGGCAGCGGTACACCTCCCAGGGCAGCGACATTGGCTACGGCATTGGCTCCGCCACCAGGCGAAAAGGTCTCACCCTCGTAGCTCAAGATGAGAACAGGGGCCTCGCGGCTGATGCGCTTCGGGGATCCGGAAATGAACCGATCTGCGACCAGATCGACCACCATGAGGATCGGCTGGCCAGCCATGGCATCGACCAGCTCGAGGAGTCTTTCCGTCGTCGGAGGTGGCGCCGATTCGGGCATTTTCGGGAGCTTAGCACGCACCCGATTGGGTGGCGCTGGCCCATCGCGCCAGCCCGGGGGTCGAGGTGCCCGTCGTACCTCCGGCCCGTCTTTGAGGGAGTGGCTCTTGGGTTCTGTGCAATGGGAGTGATCGTGTGTGGGTTCGACGTGGGGCCCCCAGGGGGCTTGTTCTCCCTTCCGCTGCAAGAACCCCCATGGAGGTCCCCACGCCGAACCCTTGGA
>JARFQS010000261.1 GCA_029287645.1 Thermoanaerobaculia bacterium
CATCTGGGGTTGGTATTGAATCGGGTTCGTCATCCGCGGATCAGTCAGCTATGGAGTGGCGGAATTATAGTCGCAATCCGCTTGATCGCGGGCGCTCCGATCCGCTAGCCTGTGACCCCGACTTGGATCAACGCGTACCGATTCATCATGAAAGCTCCGACAACCACCCCCCTGGAAGCCGAGAAGGCCTACGAGGCCTTCGAGAGCGCATGTCCTGAGTTCAGCCGAACGGGCCGCCTGGACGAGCTTCGAGAATCGGACTTTGCGCGCCTCGACCGACACGGCCACGTCTACCTCGACTACACGGGAGGAGGTCTCTACTCCAAGAGCCAGATCGACCGCCATACGGCTCTGCTTCGAGATACGGTGTTCGGCAATCCCCATTCCACGAATCCGACCTCTCTCGGCACCACAGAGTTGATCGAGCGGGCACGAAGGCATGTCCTGGACTTCTTCAATGCCTCTCCCAAAGAGTACGGCGTGGTGTTCACGGCGAACGCCAGTCATTCTCTGAAGCTGGTCGGAGAGTCCTACCCCTTCGAGCCGGGGGACCAGTTCCTACTGACCTTCGACAATCACAACTCCGTCAACGGGATTCGGGAGTTCGACAGGGCCCACGGGGCCAGAACCACCTACATCCCGGTCACACCGCCTGAAATGCGCGTTCCCGAGACGCTGTTGGAGTCCTCCTGGAAGCTCGCCAAAAGAGGCGGTCACAATCTCTTCGCCTTCCCGGCCCAGTCGAACTTCTCAGGCGTCCAACACCCTCTGGAGTGGATCGAGAAAGCCCAGGAGCACGGATGGGATGTGCTTCTCGATGCCGCCGCCTTCGTGCCCACCAACCGGCTCGATCTGAGCCGCTGGAAGCCCGACTACGTGGCACTGTCGTTCTACAAGATGTTCGGCTATCCCACCGGTGTGGGAGCCCTCATCGCCCGGTGGCCGGCTCTCGAGAAGCTCCATCGACCCTGGTTCGCGGGTGGCACGATCGCGGTGGCCTCCGTGCAGGCCGACCGGCACTACATGGCAGCCGGCTCTGCCGCCTTCGAGGATGGAACTCTGGACTACGCCAACATTCCGGCCATCGACATCGGGCTGGACTTTCTCGAATCGATCGGGCTGGATCAGATTCACCTTCGGGTCAAGTGCTTGACCGGGTGGCTCATCGAAAGCCTTGGTCGTTTGAAGCATGACAACGGTCGGCCGCTGATTCAAATCTTCGGCCCGAAAGACGCCGAGCAGCGCGGTGGCACCATAACTTTGAACTTCTACGACACCCGAGGAAAGGTCATCGACCACGACATCATCGAGGAGCAGGCCAACTCGAGGATGATCTCGCTGCGCACCGGCTGCTTCTGCAATCCCGGTGCTGGCGAGATGGCGCTGGGGCTCTCCAAACAGGAGTTGGTCACCTGTTTCACGAGCTCGAGCAGCGGAATGACCTACGACGACTTTCGCCTGTGTATCGATGGCAAAAGCACCGGGGCCGTGCGCATCTCGGTCGGCATCGTGAGCAATTTCGCAGACGCTCACGCCTTCGTGGAGTTTGCCAGGCAGTTTCTGAACCAATCCGCTGGCTGATCCACCGCACCGCTCAGTCGAAGTGCAATCGGACGACGATCGGATCGTGGTCGCTCGCCCGCTGACCGAAGGGGGCGTCCGCATTGAGGTGGACGATCTCGATCTCGGGCTTCGCCTCGTCGTGAAGGCTCCGGCTGACCAGCACGTGATCCAGCAGCTGGGAGTTCCCCCTGAAATTGAAGGAGTACCTGGCTGCAGCCGGGGCTGCGTTCACCAGATTCACCAGACCCGCGCCTTCCAGGATTCGCAGAGGGCTTCGAAACTCGTGGTCGTTCAGGTCGCCCAGCACGATCACTCTGGCCAGCGGGTCCAATCGGCTCAGATCTCGCACCCAACGGCCGATCACGGCCGCTTGCTGGGCGCGTTGATCCTCGGAGGCACGATGGCGCGGCTGAGTCGGCCCGAAGACCGGATCGTCTTCCCGCTTCGACTTCCAGTGGTTGTTCACCACGAAGAGTGTCTTGCCCCTGAACTGGAACTCCACCGCCAGTGATTTTCGCCCGGGCTCGAAACCTCGCGACTCGTCTCCAAGAAAAGCTGGATGTCTGGGCTCGACGAGGCCGGGGCTCGCGGACAGCTCGGCTCCGTGTTCTCCTCGAGTGCCCGTCGCAGATGGACTGGAGCTCCCACCTGGGTCACGAGCCACCAACTCGACTCGGTCGGGATTGAACAGATAGCCGACCCGAATATTGCCCCCGGGCTGCCCGCCATCGGCACCGTCCTCGGGATCGATCTGACAGTACTCGTACCTCGGACCTCCAGCCTCGCGTAACGCCAGGATCAGCTCTTCGAAGGTCTGATCGGCCGCGACGATGCCGTCGTCCTCGGCGCCGCTGTTGTCCTGAACCTCTTGCAAGGCAACGATATCCGGCGCTCGCAGCTGATCGACCATGCCCTTCGCCAGGTATCGAAACCGCTCGACGCCATCGGACGGATCCAGGTTCTCCAAGTTGTAGGTGGCAATCGTCAGGCTGCCCTTCCCGCCCTTCAACCGGCTGGCGACTTCGGCCGACGGTTGCCTCACCAACTCGGGGAGAGGCTGGTTTGCAACGAGTCGAAAGGTGCCGAATCGATAGTCCAGGATGCCCTCGATATCTCCGTCGAAGCGGTCTCCGACTGCAGCCACGGGTGGTTCGTCGAGCCGGTGGGTATCGATGATCAGCCTCTCCGGATTCACGTCACCGGGCCGCAGGCGGACGCCACCCGCCGCCGTCCGCTCCGAGGCGGCCAGACGCGAGCTCTCGATCACGACAATCTCGCCATGCCGGGTTGTCGGCCCGACGACCGTGGAAGGCCCCACTTCGACTCTCATACCTTCCAGGCTCTCCCAGAAGTCGATCCCATCGTGCTCCGGCTCGAACCACTGCAAGCGATCGTTGTCCACCACCGAGCCAGGAGGTCGCCTACCCGTCTCGCCCAATCTGACAGCCTCGGGGAGACCTGTCCCGGTCTCGAGCTTCTCCAGCCAGCTCGCCGTCAGGACTGTCGCCGTCAAGCCGTACCTGTTGTCGTGCTCTACGACCCGACCTCCCAGCTCGACCCGATCGCCTACGGCCAAGTCCTCGGTATCGTCGAAAAGGACCTGAATCGCACTCGAGGCATTCGAGTCTGGGAGGGGCCTCCAGTCCTGCATCCAGAAGCCTGATTCCATGCCTCCCTGAAGTGCCGTGACAGTCCCCGAAAGTCCGTCCACCCACTGCCCCTCGAGCGGTGAGATATGACCGGGGCCCTGCACCTGCGAGATCGAAGTCGGCTCTGTGCTGACCGCGAAGGCGAGAAACTGAGACACCTGGATCGGGTAGTTGAAGTTGTCATCGCCCACCAGGATCAAAGAACGACGCCCATCGGCGAGAGGCGGGCCGAAAGTCATGCCCTCGATGTTGTCGAGGCCTACACCCAGATCAGCGAGATCGACAAGGAGTCGCTTGCTTGCAGGCTGAATCGTCGCCAGGTCGATGTCCGCCAGGGAATCGTGATGGCTGATATTCGTGGCTCCCTCGAGAGAGACCAGGAACAGGCGAATCGTATTTCCGGCCCCTATCGAGAACGAACGCACGAGTGCCAGTAAATGCGTCTCGTCCAGGGCGATGAGCTCCACCAGGCCTGCCACTTCGAGACCTCCCACGATGACGGCAGGTCTGGCGACCGGCTCCACCCAGTAGAGGTACTCGTCGACGAGGGTAGCTGTCTCGGTATCGAATCGAGCGATTCGCGCTGGGCTTCTGGCCTCCAACGAGGACTTCGGACCATCCTGAGCCAGAGCGTTCTCAGTGGCGACGATCGCGTAACGATGATCCGGGGTGATGGTCAGTGCTTCGAACGCCAGGTTGTGTCGAACCCCATGCCCCGGTCGGGGGAGATAGCGACCCGGCAGGGCGAACGTCCGCACCGGCTTGCCATCCAATTCGAATTCCCGAACGAACGGCGCCACCCCCGCAGCCGCCTGACCCTCCGAGGAGACGAGCAGGGTCCCATCCCTGGTGAACGCAGCCCCTTCGGGATCCACCTCGTTGACTTCGAAGGCATGGCCCGGCCGGTCCTGCAGCGTCACGACGTCGGTTACCCGCACGGCACCCTCCTCGAGCCGGCCTTGGCCCAGGTCGATCTCGAGAACGAAGAAGCTGGCTGGAAAACGGTTACTGGGCTCGTCGGAGACCACGAAGAATCTGCCCGACTGCGGCTGGTAGGCCATCCCGGACAAACCTCCGACGCTCCTGCCCTCGACCTGCAGGCCGGACGGGAGCAGGGCTTCACCGATGTATTCCAGCCGAGTGGGAATCGGCGCCGAAAGGCCAACCGACCCGAACAGTAGCCCGGCGGCCGCTATCCAGCCCCAGATTCGGACGGGCCCGCGGCTATGCATGGTGGGTTTCCATTCTAGGCCCCCCGAGGTCGAGCTCATCCCCCGCCCAGGTCCATTCCAGGCACTGGCCTGACAACCGGCCCAGCGACGAGAGAGTCGGCGATCTCCTTCAAAGTCCGCCCCTCCAATGGGTGCAGCATGTCCGGCTCGAGATCGGCCAGCGGCAAAGCGATGTGGGAGTCCGTCACGATGTTCGGATCCGGGATTTCCAGTCGCGCGGCACTGTCGGAGAGGACCTGGTCGCCGTACATAGCGATGTCCAGATCGATGGTCCTCGGGGCATTGCGGTCGGAGGACCTCTCCCGGCCCAGTCTAGATTCCAGGGGTCTCAGCACGTCGTACTTGAGCTCGCGAGGACCGAGGTCGGTCGCTATGGCAGCCGCGGCGTTGAGAAACCAGGGCGCCTTCCTTGCACCTACCGGCTCGGTTTCGAAGACACGCGAAAAGCGCGCCCGCGGAAACAACTCGACCAGAATCGCGGCAGCCCGGACGATATTGAACCGGGGCTCGATATTGGAGCCCATCAGGATGAGAACCTTTCGTTGCTCGGGACTTTCCAAGGCTCACTCGAAGTCCGTGCGTCGCCGCTCGATCTCGACGCCGACCGATCGCGCGAAACGCAAAGCACCCATCTTCTCGACTCGTACCTGAACCCCTTCGGCACCAAACTCCACGATCGCGATCCTGGCGATTGCCGTCGCCAGCGCCTCCACCAGATAGTGTGAGGAATCTTCCACGTAGCGAATGATGGCTTTGGTGAGTGTCCGATAGTTGAGCGAATCTTCGACGTCATCGGACTCGGCCGCAGCCCGGGTGCTCACGAAGACCGTCAGATTGATCAGGATGTCCTGTCTCTTCTCCCTCTCCCAGTCGTTGAGGCCCACGATGCCTCTGACCAGAAGGTCATGGATCAATAGCCTGTCACTTGTCATACGTCTCGCGCTCCCTGTCGAAGGTCTTCAGCTTTCAGCACCCGGCCGGCGATGACCCGCACCCAGCAGGTGCTCTCCTCCATCGACATAGATCACCTCTCCGGTGATGAAGTCGTTCTCCGCCAGGAAGACCACTGTGAGTCCGACCTGCGCGGGCTCACCGGTCCTGCCAACCGGCAGACGCTCTCCCATCCGACGCCACTCCGTGCTGTCCGTCGTCATCCCTGGAGGCGGAAGAACTGCGCCAGGCAGAACCGCATTGACACGCACTTCAGGGCCCAGCTCCCGCGCCATGATTCGAGTCAAATGGAGCAGGCCCGCCTTGCTGACTCCATGCTGAATGTACCCCGGCCACGCCAAGACGGCGCTGAGGTCGACAATGTTCAAGATTAGCCCGGGCGGACCGCCAGTCGGATGGTCGGCCTCCATCAAGCGAACGCCCTGCCGAGAACAGAGAAAGGCGGCGCGAAGATTGACCGCCATCACTCGGTCCCAATCGCTCGCGGCGACCGACTCGAAGGCCTGGCGTTCGAAGCTCGCGGCACTATTGACCAGAATGTCGAGCCTGCCGAAGTGGGAGTCGATGCGATCGAAGAGGCCCTCGATCTCCTGCTCCAGAGAGAGATCAGCGGATAGGGCAACCGCTTCGATGCCCAGATTCGACAGCTCCTCCACGGTCTGAGCCGCCTGCTCTTCCGAGCTGCCGTAGTGCACCACCAGATGGCACCCCTGCTCCGCCAAGGCCGTGGCTACAGATTTGCCCAGCCGGTGAGCTGCCCCGGTGACGAGTGCGACCCGGTCTTTCAGTTGCATCGACTCTCGAGACCTCCTGGTTTCAAGCTACGTCGACTGCGGCCCTCGAGGGGGGCGAGATTCGAAGCGCTTCATCTTTGTGGCCGTCTCAAATCGGCGACCCGATTGTAGATCC
>JARFQS010000545.1 GCA_029287645.1 Thermoanaerobaculia bacterium
GAAGCTCTCGCCAAATCGCCGGGGAATCCGGAGATCCTGACCATTCGAGGCGAGATCCTCCAATGGGGCGGCAGGCCGGACGAGGCGCTCCCGGAGTTCTCGAAGGCCGCGAAGGCCGCACCCGACAGCGTGCCGATTCAATACGCTCTCTACCGCCAGGCCACCACCTATGAGGGCGAAGGGGCCGAAGAGGCAGCTTCCCAGGCTCTCAAAGGACTCATCCGGCTGCGACCCGACAACCCCGTGCTTCTCCTGCAAGCCGGGCAGCGCGCGATTCAGGCCGGAGATCGAGCTGCGGCCAGCAAGATCTTCCTGCGCATTCAGGAGACGGCCTGGCAAGCACCGGCCGCGTCCATGACCCTGATCGACCAGATCCTCGCTGCCCTGGAGGCCGACGACCTGGCCGCCGCGCGAGTCCCGGCTCTCCGACTCGAGAACGTGCTGAAGATCACCGCCATGTACAAAGAGGGTCTCCGGGAAGTGGCTCCGGGCATCCAGGGATGGCCACTTCTCCAGCTGCAGGGCGAGCCCGAGCTCACCAGCATGGGCCAACCCGCGGAGGTGACCTTCCAGGGCTCGCAATCGTCGAACACGGCGATCGGTGGGGCGGCCCTGGCGAGTGGGGACTTCGATGACGATCAGAGGAGCGACTGGGCCTTTCTCACGAGTGGCGACGCGACCTCGGTAGAGGTCTGGCTGGCCGCGGACCCGAGCCAGGCGGCAGCCAGTCTTCCGGCGCCTGGTGCGGAGCGACTGCTCATCGCCGATCTGGACAACGACGGGCACCTCGATCTCATCGCCGTGGGCGCCCAAGTCGTGCACGTCTTCCGGGGCCAACCAGAGGGCAGCTTCGAACCGGCCACCGAGACGTTCGGACTGCAGGAGAGCGGCGCAACCGCCGGCACGGTCCTGGACTTCGAGATCGAGGGGGACCTGGATCAGGCTCAGTTCGGTGGCAAGAGCGGTGGCGGGGAGCTGTACAGGACCGCCCTTCGCGGACCCCTGGAAGCGGTGGGCAGCAAGACCTTTCCCGCCGACGGAGCCGAGAGCGTTCGCGATGCGAAGGCCAGCGACCTGGACCGGGATGGGGATGTCGACCTGATCCTGGCTCACGACAGCGGCTTGATCTGGCTGGACAACCTTCGCCAGGGCCAATTCGTCGATCGCACCGCCGAGGGTGGCCTGTCCGGTGCGAAAGGAGCGACGTTCGTCGTCAGCTCGGACCTGGACAACGACGGCCTCCCCGACCTCGTCGCCGGGGGCGCCCAGTTGCAGGTCTTCCACAACACGGGAAAGCAGTTCGAGCCCTGGGACCTCGGCTCGAAGCTCGAAGGCGACTGGAGCTCGATCGCCATCTTCGACGCCGACAACGACGGCAGGATGGACCTGGGGTTGGGCGGCCCTTCCGGAGTCTTGGTCGCCGCGCAGCGACCCGGCCCGACCTTCGAGGTGCTGCCTGTCGAGGGTGCACCGAACGCAGCGGCAGCCCTGACGGCCATCGATCTCGACCAGGACTGTGACCTGGATCTGCTGGTCGGAGGACCCGATGGCCTCACCCGGCTCGAGAATCGGGGCGGCAGCAACAACCAGTGCATGATGGTGCGACTCCGGGGCCTGGACAAAGGCAACAGCAAGAACAATATCTTCGGCATCGGCGCTACCCTCGAGGTGGTCCACGGGCGCGCCTATCAGTTCCAGGAGGTGACCTCCGACGTCACCCACTTCGGTCTGGGGCAGCAGCCGACGGTCGAGATCCTGCGCGCGGTGTGGACCAACGGCGTACCGCAGAACCGTCTGCAGCCGCCGACCAACCAGTGGATCGTCGAAGAGCAGCTGCTCAAAGGCAGCTGCCCCTTCCTGTATGCGTGGGATGGCGAGCGCGTCCGGTTCGTGACCGACCTGCTCTGGGGCGCTCCCGCTGGACTTCCGGTAGCCCCTGGCGTGTGGGCCAGTTCCGACCCCCAGGAGCTGGTGCGCGTCGACGGCGCTCGCGCCGATGAGGGCTCGTATCGCCTGATGGTCACCGAGGAGCTCTGGGAGGCGGCCTTTTTCGACTACGTTCGGGCCTGGGTGGTGGACCACCCGGCCGACGTGGAGGTGGCCAGCAATCTGCGTATCATCCCGGGCCACACGCTACCCGACAGGGTCCTCGCGACCCGAGATCTACGTCCGGTCGCCCGGGCGTGGGACGCGAACGGAAGGGATGTGACGGAACGCGTCGCCCAGCAGGACGGGGTTTTTGCCGACGGCTGGGTGAAGAGCGCCTATCAAGGCGTCGCGGCCGAGCCGTGGGAGTTCACCATCGATCTGGGAGACTCGCCCGCCGCCCCGGTTCGACTCCATCTGGACGGATGGATCTTCCCGTCCGATGCCAGCCTGAATCTGGCCGTTGCGCAGCGACCCGATCTCGCTACCTGGCCACCGCGTCTCGAAGTCGAGACGCAAGAAGGCTGGCAAGTCCTGATGCCATCGATGGGCTTTCCGGCCGGCAAGTCCAAGACCATGGTGGTGGATACTCCTCCGCTGCCGGAGGGGGCCCGGAGACTGCGTATCGTCGGCACCCAGTGGCTCTCCTGGGACAGGATCGTCTGGTCCGTGGAGATTGCGGACGATGAGCCGATCGTTCGGGCACGGCTCGCTCCCACTTCAGCCGATCTGCACTATCGCGGTTTCTCCGAGATGGTTCGACCGGCACCGAACGGCCCGCATCTGTTCGACTACGAGCAGGTCAGCACGGAGTCTCCATGGTTGGCCTTCCCGGGCAACTACACGCGATACGGGGAGGTTCGCGAGCTCCTCCTGGACGCGGACGATCGCTCGGTGATCATGGGACCCGGAGACGAAATGACCTTCCTGTTCGACGCCTCCGACCTGCCGCCTCTCGAGCCGGGATGGCGACGCACCCTGTTCCTGGAGAGTCACGGCTGGGACAAGGACGCCGATCGCAACACGGGTGCGGGAGAGCAGGTGGAGCCCTTGCCCTTCAGGGCCATGAGCAGCTACCCGTACGGCCCGGAGGAGACGTTTCCCGACACGCCCCTGCACCGGGACTATCTAGAAAGCTGGCTCACCCGGATCGTCGCTCCCGGTTCGATTCGCTAGAGGGTCTTCTCGACAAAGCGACGGATGGTATCCAGCGCTTCGTCACCGAACCAGAGCTCCTCGGCGTCGGATTCATACAGCGCGGTCAGCCGCTCGATGCGATCGAGCAGGGGGGCCGTCAGCTGGCGCTTCGTTGTCGTGAAGACGGGCGGACGAATCCGGGCCAGCTTCTCACCCAGCTCCAGCGATCTCGGGAGAAGATCTTCGGGCGGTACCACGTCGTCGACCAGTCCGGCCTCGAGCGCCTCTTCCGCAGAGAGCAGCACCGACTCGTAGACCAGACGCCGCAGGAAGCCGGCGTCCACCAGCTCACGGACCGGCTCCAGGACGGCTGCCGGAAAGGGGACTCCGACCAGGAGCTCGGTCACCCCGATGCGGCCGCGCCCCGAGGCCATGAGCCGAGCATCGCAGGTACAGGGCAGAACGCACCCCCCCGCGATGGCGTGTCCGTTGATGGCTGCGACGGTCGGCCGCGGGAAGCGCAGGAGTCGCATCAGCAAACGGGTGAGCACCTCCAGTAGCGTCGCCACGTAGTCCGCACCGCCCTCGACGAGTCTGGGCAGGTCGAGTCCGGCCGAGAAGGCTCGACCCTCTCCCGTCAGGACCACGGCTCGCCAAGGCTCCCCTTCCAATGCCACCAATTGCTCGTCGAGAGCCTGCAACAACTCTGCATCCAGTGCATTCACCTTGCCGTGCTGCAATCGCAGAACCTCCACATTTCCTGCGGTCTCTCTCTGAATCATCCGCCTTCCTCCACCTTTTCGAACCAGTACCATCCGAGCTCGAGAACCAAAATTTTGAATCCATCCATCATCGCCTGTCACATCGCTGCCATTAATTGACAGGTCGCCTATCTATAACAGTATAGAAATAAGTGTTTTCAGGCCTCCTCCCCCTTGGCACGCTTCCTGCTGTATACGGATGGTGAACTGAGAGAAACGCCACAATGAGAGTTGGAGAAAGCACTCGATGACTCGAACCTCTCCCCACCGTTGCCCGGATTGCGGTGCCCCGACCGAGAACTTCCTCTGCGAGCGATGCGCGAAGGTTTGCGAGAGCCTGACCTCCTCCGGGGAGTACTACAGGTACTGGGTGCGTCGCTACCAGCCGAGCGAGAAGGAGGAAGAGGAGCCGAGAACCGAGATTCGACAGTCCGGCACGAGACCGAGCTTGAGGTAACGATCATGGAACAACCCAAGGAACTCGTCGTAGCTGAGCTCAGGCACTGTCCCCCACCCTCCATCGATGCGGTGGCCGACGCCCTTCTGCAGCTTGCAGTGCGCGATAGCGCCATCAGTCAGGACGAAGCCACCGAGCTGTTGAATTGGGATCTGATCACGATCGCTGAGTACCTGGCCCTCCGTCTGCAACAGGACGGCCTCCTGTCCTCCGAAGAAGTGCACGACATTCTGCTGACGCACGCCTCGGATCTTTGCCATTGACCCCTTGGCGGCCACGGTCGACCCCGTGGTCGCCGCCCTGGCCTTCTCGCCTACAGCCTCTCATTCTCACCTCCCCGGAGTGGTACACTCCCGCCCACTTCCAAGGGCGGATCTGATGACCCAATCACGAGTGGCAATTCTCAAGACGCAACCGGGATCGGTGATTGCCGACTACGGAGAGCTCATGCACCTGGCGGGCTACCAGGACGTGATCGCTCCCGACGCCGACACGGCGCTGAAAGTGAACATCTCCTGGCATTTCTTCTATCCGGGCAGCTCGACGACGCCCTGGCAGCTCGACGGCGTCATCCGGACGATGCTCGAGGACGGCTACGATCCGTCGCTGATCCATGCCTGTCACAACCGGACCGTGGTCATCGATGCCCATCTGGGTGAGCGAGAGAACAAGCAGCTCCCGGTCGTCGAAGCGCACGGTCTCGACAACGTCCACCTGTACGAGGGCGAGGAATGGATCCACATTCGCGACGCGGTCGGTGACCTGGCTGACAAGTTCCTCTGCCTGAACGATGTCTACCCGAAGGGGTTCCATATTCCCCGTCGCTTCATCGGCGAGAACATCATCCATCTACCGACGGTGAAGACCCACGTCTTCACGACGACGACCGGCGCCATGAAGAACGCCTTCGGGGGTCTTCTCAACGAGAAGCGGCATTGGACGCATCCGGTGATCCACGAGACCCTGGTCGACCTTCTGATGATCCAGAAGAAGATCCACCGGGGCGTCTTCGCGGTCATGGACGGTACCTTCGCGGGTGACGGTCCGGGGCCGAGGTGCATGATCCCGCACGTCAAGAACGTCATCCTGGCGAGCTCCGATCAGGTGGCCATCGACGCGGTGGCGGCCGCACTGATGGGCTTCGACCCGATGGACATCGAGTTCATCCGACTGGCTCACGAGCTCGGCCTCGGCTGCGGCGATCTCCGAGAGATCGAGCTGGTGGGCGACGAGTCGGCAGCGGCCGAGCGCTGGGACTTCGTCGGACCGTTCAAGGAGATGACGTTCGCCTCCCGAATGCAGCACAAGATCTACTGGGGCCCCCTGAAGAAGCCCAGCGAGTGGTCGCTGAAGACCGTGCTGGCTCCCTTGGCCTACGCGGCGAGCGTCCTCTACCACGACACCTTCTGCTACCCGTTCAAAGCCAAGAAGCAGATGGCCGAGGTCCTGGAGAGCGACTGGGGGCGCCTGTTCCGAGATTGGGAAGGCCTACAGGCCGACGACAGAGGGTTCCCCCAGATTGGCGAGGCTCCCGCGGAGCTGAAGCGCACTGGAATGGCCGCGTTCTGGACCTCCCTGGGGATTCTGGGAACCTGCCTGAAGGAGGCTCCCGAGATCGCCCAACGACGCAGGATGTCGGCTGCCAACAAGCCGAAAGC
>JARFQS010000275.1 GCA_029287645.1 Thermoanaerobaculia bacterium
GCCTTCGCTCAGCTACCCGCGGGCACAGTCGAGAATCTGCTGAAGCCCGAGAACAAGGACCAGCTGATAGCCATCCTGACCTATCACGTCGTACCGGGTAAGGTTGGCGCCGCCGAAGTGACCAAGCTCGATAGCGCCGAAACCCTGCAGGGTGAGTCGATCTCGATCGCCGTGAAGGACGGCAAGGTATTCGTCGACAACGCTGAAGTCATCACGGCTGACGTCTCGGCCAGCAACGGCGTCATCCACGTCATCGACCAGGTCATTCTGCCGGGGCAGAAGGGCTAGATGTTGGATCCTTCTCGGCTCATACAAACTCTTGGGAAGAGTGCTGAGAAACTCATCAGTACTTGGATGTAGTTCCCCCTCCGCCAACATCCACCAAGACTCGAGAAGGATGCCGGCTGGGGCCAAACGGCCTCAGCCGGTTGTTTTCTCTCACCCCTGATCCTTCGGAGGAGCAAGTATCCAAATGCTTCGGCCGCGTGGTGGACGCTCGCCCGCGTGATCACCATCGCTGACAGGGAATGTCGGTCCTGAAGCTGAACCGAGATGAAGGACCTTTCCACCACTTTGCCCATTTTCTAGGAGGACCCGCCATGAAAGTCTCAACAGCCAGTCTGTGGATTGCTGCCAGCGTATTCTTCTCTCTCGGCTGCACCCCTCGAGCGGAGCCGCTCGCCGAGACTGCCCCTCCGGCTCCCGCGCCCGTCCGTACCGTGCTCGACGCCACCGCCCAGCAGGCACTCACCCCCGAGCAGGTGCTGACCGAGCTCAAAGCCGGCAACCAGAGATTTGTCGACGGTAACCTCACGCACCGCGACTACATGGCTCAAGCCGAAGCCACCGCCGCCGGTGGACAGTTCCCCAAGGCGACCATCCTCGGCTGCGTCGATTCGCGGGTGCCCCCGGAGATCATCTTCGATCAGGGTATCGGTGACGTCTTCGTCGGCCGCGTGGCCGGCAATGTGGAGGACGTCAACCTCGTCGGCAGCATGGAGTTCGCCACCAAGGTCGCCGGCTCCAAGGTCATCCTCATTCTCGGCCACACCGCCTGCGGTGCGATCAAGGGCGCCGCGGACGGCGTCGAGCTAGGTAACCTGACCGAGCTGCTGAACGACTTCGATGAGCCCATCGCCCGCGCTTCCGAAGCCACCGGTGTGGAGCCGAGCTCCTCGAATCAGGAGTTCCTCGACCTCGCGATCAAGGAGAACGTCCGCCAGACGATTGCCGACATTCTCGAGCAGAGTGCCGTCATCTCCGAGATGGTCGCCAATGGCGAGCTGCTAGTGGTCGGCGGGGTCTACGACCTGGCGACCGGCAGAGTCGACTGGCTCGACGGCTAGGGTCGCGATGACGCGGCTGGTGGCTCTGCGCGAGGTCCGGTCTCAGAGCTGCCAGTCGCGCAGTTCGCTCTCGCCCTCACCCAGACTGAATTGCTTCTTCGAAGGATCTCCCTACAGTGAGGGGTGGTGGGCGAGACTATTGCTTTGGGCTCGAGATGAATCCGCAATGAGGTGCCTGTCACCAAATTTGCCGGATCACTCCCCCTTCAAAGCCCCACCGTCCAGCTTCGGCAGCAGCGCTTCCAAAGCTTCGATCCAGGCAGCCAAACTCCCCGTCCGCTCGAGTGCCTGCAGACCCTGGCGGGTGATTCCACCGGGTGTCGCCAGAGAGTCCAGCAGGTCGGAGAGCTCCCGGGACGAGTGGTGCAGAGCCATCTCCGCCGCTCCACGTGTCGTCTCCAGCACAAGGTCCCGGGCGGTGGTTTCCGGCACACCCGCACTGGCACACCAGGCGATGACGTCATCCATCAGCGCATAGATCCATCCGTAGTAGGCCCCAATGGCACTGGCGGGAGTGAACTGCGCATCGTCGTCCACGGAATGCACGGTCCCCAGGAGCTCGAAGAAGTCGCGTGCCACGGGATCGTCTGGAAGCAACAGCGTTGGGCTACGCCCGATGGCCGAGCAGGTGAGAGGCATGGCCCGCACCGCAGCGGCGGGTGCCACGGCCGGGGCCAACACGGAGAGCGGTACCCCCGCCGCCGTCGACACCACGGTCTGGCCAGCTCGGAAACCGAGGGCTCGACAGACCCCCTCGACATCCCCTGGACGCGTCGTCACGAGCACGACGTCAGCCACATCGCACACGGCCTGATTATCCTCGGCGACGCTCGCCCCGTACCGCGTGGCGAGTTGCGCCGAGCGGTCGACGTTCCGCGGTGACAGAACGACCTCCAGATCCGGGCGCGCCCGCGCCAGGCCTTCTACCAGGTAACCGGCCAGATGGCCGACGCCAACGATGCCCACTCGGTCAAGCACGATTTGCCTCCTTTGCTATCTCGACGAGTCTCCCCAACATGTCCTCGACTCGTAGGCAGACGACGGCACCCAGCTCTTCGAGCTGACGCGTCACGTCCTCGGGCAGGCTCGACGGGCTTCCCTCTGGCACCTCGTTGAGCTTGCCACCCACGAAGATGGGTATGTCACAGCCGATGCGCTTCATGGCCTCCTTCAACTCGGTGAGATACCTCAAAGCAATCCCGGAGTAGGTGCTCACGGCAACAAGATCGGCTGCAGCACCACAGGCTCGTTCCGCGACCTCCTCGGGGTCGGCACTGACTCCCGCATCCACCACCTCCACACCAAGGTGCCCCAGGACCGCCTCAACGAGGATCTTGCCGTACTCGTGGACGTCCGTGCTGGTGACACATGCAGTGAGGCGAGCGCGACCGATCTCTTCTCGGTGCGTCACTTCGAGGGCCGCCACGACACCCTTTCCCTGCGACTCCAGCGCAGCTACCGTGGTGGCCTTCACCACGGGAACACGTCCGCGAGGCGCACCCTCCTGCGGCTCACCCGGACCCCAGAGTGCCTCGAGACGCCGGGCACCGAGTCGCCGGAGCGCCAGTAGGAGCTCGAACGGGTCCTCGGTGTCGATACCCGCATCGGCGAGGCCTTCCAGGACTCGTTGCTTGAAGCGGCGGCCTCCCTCCACCAATCGATCCGCTATAGCTTCAGCGCGCTCCTGATCGAAGAGTGTCTCGAATCCGCCGGAGCGAAGTGCCAGTCGATTGGCGAACAGGTGAGCGTCGATGATCTCGTCGACTTCGGGAATGCGAAGCGCTTCGGTCACCGGCACCGGGTTGAGGGCGTGGCCGGTGGGCTCGATACCCTGGGCTACGACATCCACCAGCAGGTAGCTGGCCAGGTTGGCGTAGTTCTGCACCTGGTCGGCCACGTAGATGGTCGTGTTGCCGTAGACCATGCTGCCTGGCGTATCCGTGACGCGCGCCAGGGCCCTTTGGAACGCCAATCGAGACAAGGGATCCGAGAAGGTATGACCGTAGCAGTGCGAGACGGTCCCACCCACGAGCTCCTCCACGATGACTCGCTCGATGAGTACCATTCCTATTCCACACGCCAGATCGGTGAACATGGCGGCGAAACCATCGTCGAGGTTAGAGTGAATGAGCACTTCCACGGACTGCCCGGCGCACATCGCCAGCGCCTTGACGGTCTCTGCGGTCGTGCCGGTGTCGTCGTCCCAGCGGGGCAGCTTGAAGGTGAAGTACTGGCCCAGATTGCCAATAGCGGTAGAGCCGGCGGCCAGTGCCGCTCCGGTGTTCTCCACCGCCGAGGGCATGCCGATGACGAAGTCACCGAAGTGAGGCGCTACCGGGGCTCCGTGGGTCAGAGCCTCGAAGGCCTCAGGAGAATCCAGAATCAGCCCTGTGCCATGGGGCATACCGGTTCGCTCCGCGGCGGGATATCCCATGCTCCAGTCCAGGCAGATGCCGTAGCGGTCGACCCGGTATCCGGCCGCGGCGACCCGCTCTGAGATCTCGGCATAGGCTCGGCGGCTCTTCTCGAGGCTGCGGAAGCCGAACTGAGCGTGGAACATGAGCGCCTTCTCGGCCATTCGGCGCCGCTTGTATTCGCTTTCCGAGGAGACACCGTGGGTCGTCAGAAACGGACACTGCCCCACCGTGAAGACCTGTGCAAGGCTGCGCCCTTCCGCGAGCAGCTCCGAACCGCTCGGCAGCTCGGGTTCGGGGAGAATTGTCGAGCGATCCAGACCTGTCATGGCGCTCCTGTTCTCTGGGAAACGGCCTTCGCCTCGCACTCCGACCTCACGACGAGGCAATGGGTGGTGGACACTATTGCGATTGGCGATGGAACTCCTCGATCTTCTCTATGTAGTCGGGATCCAATCCGAGATTCTTCGCTCCACTGAGCATGATCTCCACATAACCGCGGGAAGGCGGAAAAGGGCCCTTGGGCTCGATCACCCGGTACAGATCCGCCGGATGAAACTCGCCGTCTTCACCCAGGACCAGAAAGGTCTCCCTCCGATACAGATCTTTGTAGACGTCCAGATCGTCGAGCTCGATGAGCTCCTGCTCGGTCACTTCGTACAGCGCACCCTGAACGAGCTCGCCCGGAGCTTCCATGATGCCACTGTAGCCGCCCTGGACTTCTTCAGACCAGAACGGAAACCGGACTTCGAAGTTGGGCAGATACCC
This sequence comes from Thermoanaerobaculia bacterium, assembly GCA_029287645.1. GTDB lineage: Bacteria > Acidobacteriota > Thermoanaerobaculia > Multivoradales > JAHEKO01 > JAUVRX01. Next base: position 4,529 of record JARFQS010000275.1, read on the forward strand.
CTTCATCACGAGCTTCGCGTTCGGAATCAGCTTCTCTTGCACGAATTCGATACTCAGATTGGAGCCATAGCCGAAATGAAACATGTTCAGTCCCTCCCGTTGCATAAGGTGCTACTGCCTGCGCCAAGGCTACACCTCTCTGGGTTTCTCTGTCGCGGGATCCATCGCGCCTTCTCACTCGCCTAGCAGAGCAGAGGGCGCGGCAACCCCGCTCATCTGCTCGTCAGCAGCTCTGAGCACCCAGATCACGAGTGCGAGAAGGCAGGTGCCCGAACACGATTGGCGCGCGGAATGGGAACACAGGCAAGCGCACGGTTCCGGACGAATGAGGTGCCTGTCACCGCCTTGCCGAAGCCTTTGAGCCCTTACGGCCGCCACACCGGGGGCTGACCCGTATCCTCGTAGAGGGGCTTGCCGAATTCGTCCCTCTCCTCGCTGAAGTACTGGATCGTCCTGGGGAGGTAGCGACGGTGCTCGGGGAAGATCCGGGCGAACTCCTCGCGGCAGGGACCCCTGAAGTCCTCCACATTCAACCCCGGCATTCCTTCCACCAGGGCGGCCACCAATCGATCGAAGAAGTGACCGCCCATGAATTTGTCGTAAGTAATGGAATTGAAATCTCCACCTTCCATCTGGTTGTAGGTGTTGGAACGATCCACTGGAAGTCGAAGGTCACGGCGGCGCCGGCAATCGATCCCCAGATTCAGGTCTCGATAGACGATCCGAGCCACCTCGCCATCGGCTCCGATCTCCAGCAGCGCATTCTGTCCGTGCGGCTCTAGTAGGAATCCGAATCTCAGGAAACACTCTACCCAATGGCGAATGATGGGCAGCATGATCTGTTCCAGAACAGAGGTCAGCGGGTCTCTCCCTCTGATCAGCTCGAAGATAAACAGGGGTTTCTCGGGTTCGAAGAAGTCGCGTCCATAGAGCGAGAACCCCGGGACCAGGGGCCGCCGGTCCAAAACTGCGGGGAACGGTTCCAGATCCCTGACCAGGTATCCCCAGTTCTCGCCCCTCTTCGATCCCGAGTCCAGATCCTTGTAAGTCACACCCAGCACTTCTCGCAGGAAGCCGAACCGGGAATCGAAACAGCCGATCCCTTGCTGGAGCTCCCTCGAGATGTTGATGGCCTGCTCCACCACTTCGTCCCGCATCCGCCTGCCGTATCGGGAGACTCTGAATGGGAAGTGGACCTTGAGAGCATGAGCTCGACCAGGCTCCCTGACGTACAGGGTCCTGGTGGAGGAGGTCGGAGATACCCGGATACTTTCTTTGACACCCCCGAAAGAAAGGGCCTTTCTCAGATAAGGATCGTCTCCTCCAGAGTCCAGCACTTGCGGGTGGACACAGAAGAGAGCCTCGTCTCCGGGAAGGTACCGGCGAGATTGAGCCGCATGAGGATCTGCCAAGTAGATGTTCAGCTCGTCGCGGGGGATCCAGAATGCAGGAAGATCGAAGGAGGAGACCTCGGAGTTGGGGCGATAGGCCGGCTCGGCCTCCGTATGGCCAGCGTGTCGGCTGTAGACCCGCGTCCCTTCATTCCGGTACCGGTCGAGATAGAGGAATGAGGGGATCATGTTCACGAAGCAACCTTGGCTAGGATCCTCTTCCTAGCATAATGGTGCTACAAATACCCGGGCAGGTCGCCAGGATCTCCCGTGTCGTGAGGACGACGCCGATGGATTCCACTCATAGAGTTCCGACCCTGGATGAGATCGCCGAGGCCCGACACCGGCTAGGAGAGCGTATTCGCCGAACCCCGGTCTGGCGATGGCAAGGTCGGCACCTCGACCGCTCCATCCCACGCTCCACCGAAGTGCACTTGAAGCTGGAGTTGCTCCAGTACGCCGGCACTTTCAAGCCGCGAGCCGCCCTGCTGAACATGCTCGCGCTGTCGCCGTCAGAACTGGCAAGGGGCGTGACCGCCGTCAGCGCCGGCAACCATGCGATGGCAGTGAGCTTTGCCTGTCGAGCGCTGGGCAGCAGCGCCAAGGTCGTCATGCCGAGCAATGCAAACCCATATCGGGTCGAAGAGTGCAAGGCCCTGGAGGCGGAGATCGTGCTGGTGCCGGACGTTCACGCAGCGTTCGACGAAGTGCGGCGAATCGAGGCCGAGGAGGGCCGATCCTTCATTCATCCGTTCGAGGGCTACCTGACCGCCCTCGGAACAGCCACCCTCGGCTGGGAGTTGCATCAGCAGGTCCAAGAGCTCGATGCTGTGGTGGTGCCGATCGGTGGTGGTGGTCTTTGTGCGGGCGTCGCTCTGGCGACGAAGCTGATGCGAGCCCATTGTCAGGTGATCGGTGTGGAGCCAGAGGGCGCCGATTCGATGCATCGGAGCTTTGCCGCCGGGCGGCCGCAAGGCATCGAGAAAGTGAGGACCATCGCCGACAGCCTCGGGGCGCCTCATGCAGAACCCTACAGCTTCGATCTCTGCCATCGATTTGTCGATGAGTTGGTGCTGATCGACGACCAGCAGCTGCGCCAAGCGATGCGACTCCTCTACGACGAGATGAAACTGGTCGTAGAACCAGCGGGAGCGGCCGCAACTGCAGCGCTTTGCGGTCCGCTTTCAGAGCGTCTCTCAGGCAAGCGGGTCGGACTGATCGTCTGTGGCAGCAATATCGATCCGGACACTTTCCACCGACTCGTCTCTTGAACCTCCGGGTCTCAATGCACCGTCTTCGAAGCGCACCTGGTCCTCGAGCTAATCGATTGACTACCCTTTCGCTGCATTTCCGACTGCCCCCCGAGCAGCATCACTCTTCGATTCATAGCAATATCCGCATACACACAGAGACTTGCGTCTGCGAAGCGATAGGTAGATCGTTATATGGTTGAGCTGATATTGGCTGACGGCCGTAGGAGACCCAACATATGCAGTGTCAACTGAGAGTCCTGCCGCAGGCGGGCAGAGAACTGACGTGGTGGGAAAGGGTGCTATCCCGCGCCCGTCAGCGGGGCCACTACATTCGGCACGTGGCAAACAGGCTGCGGGATGATCCGATGTTGGTCGTGGGCAAGCTGCGAGGTGTTCTGGGGCTGGCCGGACGGGAGGTCCCTGCGGAGACCCGTGATTCAGTGAAGAGCAATCTGGGGTTGTCGCCGGGAGATTCTGTCCGGATCAAGTCACGGGAAGAAATCTTGGCCACGCTGGATGAGGAAGGTCGTTGTGAGGGTCTGGGGTATATGTCCTCAGAACAGGATCGCTACTGCGGAGGCACCTACAAGGTACTGAAACGTGTGGAGCTCTTCTTCGACGAACGGACCCAGAAAATGCTGAAGGTGAAGAATACGGTGCTCCTGGACAAAGTCTACTGCGAGCCCGAGCTACACGGGGACCCGAGGATAGCGGGTTGTCAGCGAATGTGCTTTCTCTTCTGGAAAGAAGCGTGGTTGGAACGTGTCGACGCCGAGGCGAAAGGCGACAAATGACACCACGTTGGACGGGGAAGTCAGTACTGTGATGCCAGAACCCATCGATCGCACCGGACTACAAGTGGTCGAGATCAGTGCCCGGCGTGGCCTAGAACAATACCGGGGCCCCTGGGAGGTGTTGCTGGCCCGTGATCCATATGGTGACTTCTTCGACACCTATGAGTGGCTGAGCACCTGGCTCGAGTTCTTCTGGCAGGATCGTCCGATTGCATTTCTGTTCGTCTATCGTGATGGTGAGCTTCTGGCACTGCTGCCGTTGCTCTCCGACGAGGCGGGCGAGACCTGGTGCCGACATACACTCTCTCTTCCCATCAACCACTTCTCGACTCGTGCCGACCTGATCGGCGAGAAGACAACGCAGGGTGTCCTCGAGGCCCTATGGGGGCATCTGAGCGAGACACGTCGGGCGGTGCGTCTCGGCTTGCAGTCGGTCGCAACAGATTCAAGTCTGTTGCCGGCACTCGAGCAGGTGGCAGATGTCCAACGACTACGGATTCAGGAATGGCCGGCCCTGGTGTGCCCGCTCGTGCGTATCGAAGGCGACTGGGATGGTTACCTGGCTTCCTTGTCGAAGCATGTCCGCAGCGAAATCCGGCGAAAGCGGCGCAAGTTCGAGCGAGCGGGTGACGTAGAGTTGCGGATTGTCACCTCACCGGATGATTCGCGGGCGGCCATGGAGGACATCCTGCACATCGAGGAAAGGAGCTGGAAAGAGGCCAGCCAAAGCTCTTTTACGGCAGTTCGAGGCCTGGCCGACTTCTACAACACGCTGTCCTTACGCTGCGCTCGTCGTGGATGGCTGCGCAACTACATCCTCTATGTCGACGATGTTCCGGTGGCACACATGGTAGGCATGGTCTATCGACACCGGTACTACGCCTTGAAGACGTCCTTCGACGAGCACTATTCCAAACTTTCGCCGGGAGCGGTGTTGGCAGTGTACGTTCTCGAGCAGGCCTTCGCCGAACGACTTCACGTATTCGACTTTCTGGGGCTGCCGTCCCGTTGGAAAGACGAACTGGCCAACGACGTTCGCGAGCATGTGGGTCGGTGCCTCTTCGAAGAGAGGCAGCTCCGTTGCCGTACGTGTGCGTACTTCCACAACCGGTTGAAGCCGGTTATCAAGAACCACCTACCGGACGCCATTGTTCAGGGACGGACCAAGGACACACGATCCTCCGTTGTGAAACCACGCGACAACTGATCGTCTGTGGCAGCAATATCGATCCGGACACTTTCCACCGACTCGTCTCTTGAACCTCCGGGGCTCGGAACCGCTCTGGTCCGGGCTTCCCGGGCTGTGCCGCACAGCCGCTGGAGTACGACCTCCAACGCTTCGATCCAGGCCTCCAGGCTCCCACCCGCTCCAGAGTTTCCAGACCAGGGAACGAACAGTCGAACCGGAAGCGCCGAGAAGAACTGAACCTTTTCCTCGATCTCGACCGCGCCGCTCTCCTCCCGATCGGCGTGCCGGCCCATCTCCGTGACCTACTTGCCCGAGCTCCGGCGTTCTTCAAGCCACTCCTGCAGCTCGGCAACCCGCTTCGCGTGTGTGTAGTAGCCGTCGGCGAAAACGGCGTAGTCCCCGCCGCCTGCCATCGCCGAGGCGAATCGTATCGAGTTGGAGTACAACAGCCAGATGTCGGCCCACTTCCGTTCGATCGCCTCATCGAACGGGCTGCCTCCTGCGGAGGGTCCCTCCGCCTCCCCGAGGTCCCAGATCTCCTGCAGCATGCCCGTCGCCGTGAGGGTGGCGGCATTGGTCGTCTCGTGAGACTTGTCGTAGCGTGCGAAGTGACCTCGCACCCAGGAGGTCCCGTGGCAATTCAGGCAGATGGCCTCCATCTCGGCTCGCCTCTTCGCCTGCTCATCGGGGCCGATCAGAAAGTCGGTTGCCGGGGTGCCGTCAAACGCCGTAGGCAGGGGCAGGCCATCCTTGTTGCGGATCTTGGTGGTGTCCGGATCCTTGGGATGGGCGTGCGAATAGACGAGGCCGAAGATCCTCCAGGAGATCCGATTGTTCATCTGGTGCGTGCGCCGGGCGACGAGCTCCCCGTCCGCGTCGACCAACAGGCTGACGTGACAGGCGGCGCAGGTCGGGGCCGTGAAGTCTCTGCCGATCACCCAGGGCACCGCGTCGAAATTCCACTCGTGCTGCTTTGTGTGGAAGATATTTCCGTGCTTGCTCGCGGAGTAGACC
>JARFQS010000551.1 GCA_029287645.1 Thermoanaerobaculia bacterium
CTCCTGAACAGCGTCGACTTCCTCCTGGGCGCCAGGGAGCTGATGGCGGTGAGGGCCAAGCACGCGATCAGTCGGCCCTTCGACCGGTTCGACGAGATCGAGGCGACAGCGGAGAAGGAGAGTCTCGATAGGGAGAAGCAGCTGCGAGCCGACGTCGAGGCTGCCGAGGAAGAGCTCAGAGCCAAGCAACAGGAGCTCGCTGGTAACAATGCGGCTCTGTTTCAGAAGCGCCTGCAGGATGAGGTGGATCGGCTCAACGAAACGGTCCAGCAGGGCAATCGCGAGCTGAGAGAGATCCGCAAGGCGAGACGCGAAGCCCTGGAGAAGGAGGAGTCGAAGGTCCGCAGGTCTGTGCTGGGTTGGATGCCGGCTCTGGTGTTGGTGGTCGGATTGTCCTTGGCGGTGCAGCGGCGTCGGAAGCACGTTCGAGCTCTGGGGAGGTAACCGGTGGCAAACGTGAGCAAGACCAATCGCAATCTGTTGATCCTGACCCTGGTGCTGATGGCACTGTCTGTCTGGGCCTACCGGCACAGCATCAGTCGAGCCGACCGCTTCCAGCGCGGACAGGCCTTCCTTTCGAACCTCAATCCAGACGAGATCGCCAGGATCGAGATCCACCAGGCCGGGGATTCGGTGACGCTGGAGCGGCAGGGCGAAGAGTTTCGGGTGGTCGAGGAGCAGGGGTACCCGGCGAGCAACGCCGCCGTGAATCGACTGATCGGCGACCTGCTGGAGATCAGCTTGGAGAAGGAAGTTGGCGCTGGCCCCGAGCTGGCCGAGGGGCTCGAGATCGAACCCGTTGGAGATTCCACGGTCGAGGTGCTGTTTCAAGATGCCGCCCAGAAGGAGATGGTTCGGATGCGGCTGGGCAGGGAATTCGAAGAAGGGCCGGGTCGCTATGTGCAGCGCTTCGATCGGCCCGACGATCCCATCTACTTGACCTCGAGCGGCCTCCGGGTGCAAGTGGACGGTAACGCCTTCCTGCGCAAGGAGATCATCGATGTGCCGGGGTCGGAGGTGATTCGCATCGAAGGTGCCGACTTCACTCTGGCCCGGGAGCCCGGCGATGACGGGTTGAAGCTGCTTGGCTCGAAGTCGTCGGAGGAGACGAAGAGCGCGGAGGTCAGTGCGCTGGAGTCGATCCTCAGGAGCCTGACCTTCGAAAACGTCTACGTTGCCGACGACGAGAGGGTTCGTGATCTGGTGCTGCGGCCGGCCATCAGTGTCGAACTGGAGGATGGCAGCAGCTACGACTTGACGATCGCGGAGCGTGACGGCCGCCATTTCATGCAGATCTCGGGGCGGCACTCCGTTTCCCAGGTGGCCATCTCCCTGGATGAGGCAGAAGAAGAGCTCCAGGAGAAAGCCGACATGTTGACGCGGGCCGACGAGATCGATGAGTTCAACCAGTTTCACGGCAGTTGGGTCTACGAACTGAGCGAGGCCAAGGGGCGCAGGCTCCTGCTCAGCAGGGAGGATCTCGTGGAGGCGGAAACCACTTGAGAGCTCCGGTTCGGTGGAGGGCCCTGCTGACCCTCGTGTCCGCGCAGCTGGCGGCTACGGTGGCGATGGCCAATGTCGCCGACCTGCTACGACAGAATGCGATCGTTCCCGTCGAGCCACCCCTCGGTGCTGCCGACTTCACCCTGCCCCGTCTCGAAGGCGGCAGCGGCTCCCTCTCCGAGTTTCAAGGCCAGTGGGTGCTCCTGACCTTCTGGGCGAGCTGGTGTGGTCCCTGCCGGATGGAGATGCCGACGCTGGAGGATCTTCATCAAGAAAGAGGGCAGAGGGATCTCGCGGTGGTCGGTGTCTCCCTGGACTCGACTCCCGAGTTGGCGCGGTCCTTTGCCGCAGAGGTGGGTGTCAGTTTCCCCCAGTTCTGGGACGAGAGCGGCCAGGTGGGCTCGAGCTACCGTGCCAGTGCCATCCCACTGACGGTTGTCATCGATCCCGCTGGGCAGATCGTCGGCACCTCGCGAGGCGCGAGAGACTGGTCGTCGCTCGTCCCGATGGTCGACGCTCTACTGGGTGAGGAAACAGACCTGGGGTCTTCTGGCTATACGCAGAGCGGTCCGGTCGAGATGCCGGCCGTGCTCGAGCCTCCGACGGCTGAGATCAGCCTGTCCGAGGGCCCACTCCGCGTCGGCCGGGAGTTCTTCCTGGATATCCGAATGCACTGGGTGGGTAGCCTCGAAGACTACCTGCCGCAGCCGCCACAGGTGAGGCTCCCAGAAGGGGTATCGAACGAGGGCATCGTGGCTTCGACCGATAGTCGAGAGGGTGGCAACGTCGTTGCCTATCGGATCTCGTTGCAAGCGGATCGACCGGGCACCTTCGCGTTGGACCCGGTGGAGCTGCGTTACGTTCCGAGCTCGACGGGGAGTCCGGTCGTGAGCCTGGCGGATGGACCGACAGTCGAGATTCAGGCAACCGGATTGAAGGCCCTGCTACCCCGGCACTGGGCCCTGCTAGGCGGCGTCCTGGGCCTGCTCGTCATCATCGCTCTGCTGATCCTGCGGCGCAAATCTGCGGCGGACGAACCACTGAACCTGGAGGTCGACCGCTACGAGGAGCTGCGAGCTCGAGTCGATTCATGGCGCGCATTGCGATTGGAAGGGAAGCTCGGAGAGCTCGCTCTCGGACTTACCGAGCTGGAGCTGGAGCTGGCGGACGATGACGAGGAGGAGCAGCTCAGACTGAAGGGGCTCATCGAGAGCCTGAGGTTCGGCGGTCAGGTACCGCCGAGCTCCGAATTGGACCGCATCCAACGGAGCGTCGAGAGACGGATCGAGAATCTACGGCCGGATCCGGACCAGGAGGTCCGCTCCCGCCTGAGGATGACCAGAGAAACAAGCTGAGTCGAGGAATCGGCTGGAGGAAGTGTCATGAGTGGTATTGCCGAAGAGTTGGCACCGGAAATCGAAGCGCAGGCCCTGCAGCTCGCGAAGGTGCGGAAAGAGATCTCGAAGGTCATCGTAGGTCAGGCCTACATGGTGGACCGCCTCTTGATGGCTCTGATCGCCGACGGTCATATTCTGATCGAGGGTATTCCCGGCCTGGCCAAGACGACGGCCGTGAAGACGGTTGCGGATGCGCTCGACACCGGCTTCGCCCGGGTTCAGTTCACTCCAGATCTGCTGCCGGCCGACCTGATCGGTACCGAGATCTACCGGCCGCAGCATCTCGACTTCATGGTGAAGACCGGTCCCATCTTCAGCAACCTCGTGCTGGCCGATGAGATCAACCGGGCTCCAGCCAAGGTGCAGAGTGCCCTTCTCGAGGCGATGCAGGAGCGCCAGGTCACAATCGGCGAGCAGACCCACGACCTGCCCGATCCCTTTCTCGTGCTGGCGACCCAGAATCCGATCGAGCAGGAAGGAACCTACCCGCTACCCGAGGCCCAGGTGGATCGCTTCATGCTCAAGTTGAAAGTCGGCTACCCCGACAAGGAAGAGGAGAAGGAGATTCTCCGTCGCATGGCGAGCCGGCACAAGCCGGAGATCGAGCCAGTCCTGGCGCCGGAAGAGATCAAGAAGATGCGCGAAGTGGCGGACCGGGTCTATTTGGATCCGAAGGTGGAGGACTACATCGTGGACGTCGTCTTCGCGACGCGTGAACCGGCGGTCTACAAGCTCGAGTAGCTGGAGAACCTGATCGACTACGGGGCGTCACCCCGAGCCAGCATCTATCTGGCACAGACCGCCAAGGTGCAGGCCTTCATGTCGGGTCGCGCCTATGTCACCCCGCAAGATGTCAAGACCGTGGGCCCCGATGTCCTGCGGCACCGGATCCTGCTCTCCTACGAGGCCGAAGCCCAGGACTTGACCTCCGATGACGTGGTGCAGGAGGTGTTCAATACGGTGGATGTTCCGTAGGAGATGGAGACATCGAGGCAAAATGAGGCAGTGAGGAATGTAGGGGCGGGGCTTGCCCCCGCCCGTGGCCATGGATCGAGGCCGCCAAAGACTGAGAGACATCGATGAAGGCTGCGACTCAGCAGAAACAACAGGAGCAACAGGACCTGACCGAGGTGCTGTCGCCGGAGCTCTTTCAGAAGATCAAGGCGATTCAGATCCGCACGCAGCGGCTGGTCAACGATGCATTCGCCGGTGAGTACGAAAGCGCTTTCCGCGGTCGCGGGATGGAGTTCGAGGAGGTGCGCGCCTACCAGCCCGGCGACGATATCCGGCACATCAACTGGCCGGTGACGGCCCGCATGGGATCACCCTTCGTCAAGCTTCATCGGGAGGAGCGTGAGCTGACCGTCATGCTGGTGGTCGATGTCAGCTCCTCTGGAGCCTTCGGTAGCGGTACGAAGCTCAAGAACGAAGTGGCGGCGGAGATTGCCGCTCTCCTCGCCTACACGGCGATCAAGAGCAATGATCGCGTGGGTCTGATCATCTTCTCGGACCGGATCGAGCATTTCATTCCGCCCAAGAAGGGCCGCTCACATGTCTGGCGGGTCATCCGCGACATCCTGACCTTCCGTGCGTCTCGGCGTCGCACCGACCTGCAAGGCGCCCTCGACTACATGAGCAAGGTACTGCGACGCCGCGTCGTGGCGTTCGTGATTTCCGACTTCATGGATGAGGGTTACGAGGACATTCTGCGGATCTCGGCGCGTCGGCACGACCTGACCGCGGTGGTGGTGCGGGACCGCCGGGAAAGGGAGCTACCGAAGATCGGCATCCTCGAGCTGGAGGACGCCGAGACCGGTGAGACCATCCTGGTCGATACGAGCGACCTGGATCTGGCCGACGGACTCCGGCTTCTCGATCGGGACGACGCGGATCAACGAGCGAGTCTCTTCCGGTCGGCGGGTGCCGGCGAAGTGCAGATCGAAGCCGACGATCCCCACTACGTGGACTCGTTGGTGCGTTACTTTCACGCCCGGGAGCGGCGACGATAGGCATGGAGAAGTGTGATGGAGCTGCGTGAGCCCCCTCTGAAGGCCTCTGAACCCCGAGTCGATCGGCTGAGCCGTGGCCTGTCGCTGGCCATCTTGCTTGTTGTGTTGGCTCTCGGGGCGGTGCTGATCTCTGGATCCCGAGGCGTGAAGGATCAAGAGGAAGCCGAGCACATTCGCGACGTTGCCGCGCGGCTCCAGGCGGCAGGGGCACTGGACGAAGCCGCCCTCCTGTATGAGCGATACGTCGAGGTCGGAGATCCGGATCGTGAGACCAGGGTCGGGATCGCGGTCAGCCTCGGCAACAACTATCTGGAGACGGGACAGTACGAGAGTGCCCTGCGGTGGTTCTACGAAGCCGAGACGCTGGGCGCTGGCGACCTCGGCGAGGAGCTGGCCGGGAAGATCGTCCACACCCTGGAGCGCCTGGGACGCCCCTACGCTGCGCAGTCGGCTCTGGCCAGCCGAGCCGGGCTACCTCGACGAGATGTGGAGCGATCCGAGGACGACCCTGTCGTGGCGCGAATCGGCTCGGACGAGATTCGCCGCTCCGAGGTCGAGAGGGCTCTGGACGACCTGCCTCCCGAGTTGGCGCCTCAGGCTGCGTCGGCAGAGGGCCGTGCCAGGTATCTGGAGCAATATGTGGCCGACGAGCTTCTGTGGCGCAAGGCGATCAAGCTGGAATACGACAAGGACCCGGAAGTCCTGCGCCAGCACCAGGCACTCTTCAAGCAGCTGGTCGTGTCGCGTTTCGCGGAACAGGAAGTCCTGGATCAGATCGAGGTCGACGAAGCCGATCTGCGCAATCACTTCGAAGCCAACAGGAAACGCTTTGCCCCGCCCGCGGGTGATGGTGAGCAGGTTGCGGAGCCCAGCTTCGAAGAGGTGCGAGCGATCGTCGAGCG
>JARFQS010000388.1 GCA_029287645.1 Thermoanaerobaculia bacterium
GTATGACAGGCTGCGGAGGGTGTTGAGCTGACCCGGAGCGGGCGTCTGGCGTCAGGAGGCCATCAATCAGGCATTCATGAGGGAGCGGGCCGTGTCAAGTGGCGTTGTTTCGCGTTCTTGGTGGTCGGTGGGTGCGTTGGAAAGACCGACGGCATGCTCGGCCGATCGGGATCGGCTGTCAGGTCAAGAGGTGATGACCTCCTTGGTTCGTGGGAACACGGTTGTCGCCGGCTCCAGCCCCGATGTGGGGCGAGGCGGTTCGGTGCCTGGGCATTCATCCGCCACGCACAATGTGGTGGGCAGAAAGCGGTACGGCCACAGCAACAGCTGGGCTCATTCACATGCGTCGACCCGCACCACAGGTGGGGTCATGCCTAATAGCGAGCTCGCAACCGTTGCCGTGTCCGAATCTCGCGCTGCCTCCCGCGGGCAGCGGATCTCACCGTCGCGCAGCGCGTAGTCCAAGCCCCCATGATCCTCCGCGTGGCCGTGAAACAGCACAACGGCCCTGTAGCCGCTGGGGTTCAGACCGAGAACGTCGAGATTGTGGACCGTCGAATCGCGAGTGAGGCCGGCGTCGTACAGGATTTTCTCGCTCGACCCTTTCTGATGCACAGTTACGGATAGCGAATAGCCGTGTTCGGCCCGAAGCTGCTCGACATCACTCCAATCCCACTGCCATGCGGGCCACAGGGCAGTCTCGGTAGGTGTAGAGTCAGCGCTCGGAGACGCAACGGGTCATTCCACACACGGCGAGCGCGTTGCGCCATGTCAGACACCCGGAATGCAGCCCAACTACGGAACGGTGAACGTCACCAGATGGACTGGCTGACAGGACCCGCCCGCGATTTCGTCTGTAGAGAGGGCTGGCGACGGCATCTGACGGCTGGCCTGGGTTGCAGTTCGTCAGCGGCAGGGCTGATGGCGGGTAGCGTGGCAGGGTGTCGTCGCTTGGAGGAGCGCTGTGAACTGTCCGGTCTGCGGACACGAGAATCCGCCGCAATCGAGATTCTGCGCGCAGTGCGGGAACGCACTCGTGGTCACGTGCCCGACGTGCGCGGCGGCGTCCTCCGCAGGCGCAGGATTCTGTAACAACTGCGGGACGAAACTCACCCAGCCAGTTGTCTCGGAGGACGACTCTCTCGAACGTCTCATTCCGCCTGAAACGCTCAGCAAGCTCCAGTCGGCACGGGCAGGTAGAGCGATGGCAGGTGAGCGCCGCACGGTGACGATGCTCTTCGCCGACATCAAGGGGTCTACCTCGGCTGCCGAGGGCCTCGACCCCGAGGAGTGGGCGGATCTCGTGAACGCTGCGTTCGAGCGTCTCATCGAACCGATCTATCGCTACGAGGGTACGCTCGCGCGACTCCTCGGAGATGCGGTCTTGGCCTTCTTCGGTGCTCCAATTGCTCATGACGACGATCCGATCAGGGCGATACGCGCTGGGCTCGACATCATCGACGGCATGGCCGAATGCCGCGATGAGATCCTCGAGCGCCACGGCGTGCCGATCGACGTGCGTGTCGGAATCAACACAGGCCTCGTGGTTGTAGGGGAGGTCGGCTCCGACCTGCGGGTCGAGTACACCGCCCTCGGTGACGCCATTAACGTGGCCGCCAGGATGGAGCAGACTGCCGAACCGGGAACGGTCCAGGTCTCCGGCCATACGCTCTCACTGACCCAGGGATCCTTCTCCGCCGTGGACCTCGGCGAGGTCGAGTTGAAGGGGAAGTCCCAGCCGATTCGCACCTTCCGACCCACTGCGTTCCTAGGGACAGTCTCGGGTGAGGCAATAGATCACGGCTTCTTCGGGCGGGAAGTGGAGCTGGAGCGACTCGTGGGCCTCTTCGAACGCCTCGGGGCCGGGTCGGGGTGGATTGCCTCGGTCATCGGCGAGGCGGGCTTGGGGAAGTCTGCTCTCCTGCGCGAGTGGGAGCGCCACATCGGGGCGACAACCATCGCACGCCACCCGGGCGATGAAGGAGCCGTGGCCGCCATGACCGGCGCGAGCCAGTCGTACGACGCGTCGAAGCCCATGTCGGGAGTCCGTAACGTGCTCGAGCATTGGTTCGCCCTCGATGGCGTGGACGACTACACGAGCATCCGGTCCGCATCAATCGACGTTGACTTCCCCGATGTGACTGCCCTTCTCGCCCACGCAGCTGGAGTTCCTCTGCCGGAGGAGGATCAGGCCTTCATCGACGGCCTCGAGCCGCCGGTGCTGCTCCAAAAGGTGCGCGCAGCAGTGTCTGCGTACGTTTCGGCGGAAGCGGAGCGCCGTCCACTCGTCATCGCGTTCGAGGACCTGCACTGGGCCGATGACCTGACTGTCGACCTCGTGGCGGACTTGCTTGCGACGACCGAGACCGCTCCGGTTGGGGTTGTGTTCGCCATGCGGCCATATCGCGACGACCCCTCGTGGCGCGTGCACGAGCGGGGGGCTCGTGTTCATTCACACAGGTACGAGGAGATCCAACTCTCACCGCTCGAGGACGCTTCGTCCGCAGCCTTGTTGGTCGATATGCTCGGCGACCTCCCATTCGACCGGTCCGAGGTGGAGGCCGTCATCGAACGCTCGGCCGGCAATCCGCTCTTCCTCGAGGAGATCGCCACCTCCCTGAGGGGCGGAGGGACGATCGATGGTGTTCCCGACAGCCTCTCGGGCATGCTGACGGCGCGTCTCGACCGACTGGACGAACGATCCCGTCTTGTGGCCCAGGTTTCCTCCGTGCTCGGAACCGAGTTTCGTCGCGATACGGTCTCAGCTCTGGTTGACGGTGAGGACCTCGCCGGTGCGATCACCGACCTGCTCCGTCAGGGTGTGTTCATCGAGAGTCGCTCGACGCCCGGCCGCCTCCAGTTCCGTCACGCCCTCTTTCAGGACGCGGCCTACTCGTCGGTGCTCCTTAAGACCCGTCGGCGGCTCCACGGAGAGGTGGCCGAGTATCTGGTCGAGGTTGCACCCGATATCGCGCCCGAGATCGCTCACCACTTCGTTGCCGCCGGCGACTACGACCGAGCGTTCCCGCATCTCGTGGAAGCCGGAGCTCAGGCGACGAGGGCGATGGCCCTCGCAGACGCCATTCGTGCCTTCCGTACCGCGATCGATAATGCCCCCGAAGATGCAGAGGTCGATCTCATGCAGCGCGCACATCTCGGCCTGGGTGAGGCCTACGCACTGCTGCCGGATCTATCGGAGTCGGCAGCAGCGTTCCAGCGACTCTTCGAGTACGGCGAGAGGACTGAGCGGCCGACCGCCCAGGTGGCGGCCCTGAACCAACTCGGGTTCACGACGGCCACGGTTGGTGGGGACACGGCAAAGGCAAACGAGTACTTGCGGCAGGCCCGCACCCTTGCCGAGGAAGTTGGCGACGAGCGCGGCCTCATCGAGTACCACATGAACGCCTGCATGGTCGCGGCCTTCGAAGGGGACCCCGAGACAGCCGTGCGGCACGACCAGCAGACGACCGATCTCGGAACGGCAATTGGGGATGAGCGAATCCGTGTCGAAGGGCTCCGACGACGGTCCATGAACCAGGCCCTGATCCTGGAGCTCGAACAGGCGGAAGCGTCGCTTGAACTGGCGACCGCTGCCGCCGAACAGCTCGGATCCGACCGAGCACTTGCCGAGCTAGAGGTGCTCGGTCGGGGACTCGTTGCCATGGCTCGGGGGCGGTATCGGGAGGCGATCGCAGTGGTCGAGCCGCAGCTCGCCACGCTAGAGCGATTCGCCTCCTTCGACCTTCCCATAAGCAATGGTCTGCTTGGCCAAGCCCATCTCGAGCTCGGTGAGCCCGAGTCGGCTCTCGCATCATTTGTGGAGACACGCCGGACTGCGCGAGGAGGGGGTCAGCCTTTCAGCGATGCGCTCGGAGCTGCTGGGATGGCTGCCATGTACGCAATCATGGGTAGCCGCGGGAACTGCCTATCGCTCCTGGAAGAGACCCGGATCGGAGAAGGACCTATGGGTGACTACTTCGCGTCATCCTCCTGGTACTACGTCGGCCTTTCCCATCTTCTCGCCGGCAATACCACAACTGCTGTCGAGGCCTTCACGCGCGGTGTTGGTGCCCCGGCCGTAGTGCAATATCTCGATCGGGTACGCCTGCTCGCTGGATTGAGCCAGGCCCTCGTTGAGGATGGGGAACTGGACCGTGCAGACACCATTCTGAACGAGGCCCGTGAGTTTGCCCTCGACAAGAACCTCGACGCCGCAAGCTCCTCTCTTGCGCTGGTCGAGGGGAGCCTTCGGGCGGCGGAGGGTGATGCCGACACCGCGAGGAAACGCTTCTCGGAGGCCATGGCGGGGGCTGACAAGCTGGGCCATCGCTGGGTGAGCCTTCAAGCAGCGCGATCGCTTGCCGAAGTAACCGGAGTTTCGACCGACGCAAACAATCGGATCCGGGAATTGGCGGCCGAGATCGTTGATCCCACGCTGGCCGTCTCATTCAGGGAGCGTTGGCTCGAGCATGCCGGCACGGCAAGCTGAGCCGCCAGGTAGATGTGGTCTCGACCGAGAGGGAACTCGGGGAGCGGTGAGCTACAGCGTGGGCTGGACGGCATCAGATCCTGCAGAAGCTGTTTGAACATGGGTCAGAAGGTTGGGGGTCGATTCTTGGAGTTCGCCCAGTCCGTCTGGGCGGACTGAAGCCCTTGTGCAGCAAGGGGTCTCTGCGCGACGGCTCTTCGGGGCCTAGCCCTCGG
>JARFQS010000555.1 GCA_029287645.1 Thermoanaerobaculia bacterium
ATGTTGCCGAGCAGAGTCCCCTTCTTGCGCTTCTTCATGAACCTGTTCAGGGCTGCTTCGAGCTTGGGACTGTCTTTGCGAAATGCCCAGGCGATCTCTCCTCCCTGGCGCACCGTGAGATCGGTGTAGAGGGAGATATTCTCGAAAATCTGAGACCAGAACTCGGCCAGGAAGGAGTCCGCGATGGTGATGTCGATCAGGCCGGCGTTGACCATCTCCAGAACATCCTCCGTCTCGAGAAGCTCATCGACCTCTTCGACACGGATCTTCTTCAGCCCATTCTCGGCGAACTCCTGGTTCAGGGCCTCGAGACTGCTCCAGTAGCTGCTCGATCGCCTCACATGGACCTTTTTCCCTGAGAGGTCTTCCAAGGAAGTCAACTCGGGAGTCCCGGTGCCCGTGACGACGATCTCATCCACCGAGATCAGAGGGTCGGCGAAGTCGACCTTCTCCCTACGTTCCGGTGTAATGGTGAGATTGGTGGCGGCGATGTCACCTCGGCCTTCTACCAGGTCGGGAATCAGACGATCGCGCGAGGTCGGGATGATCACGACGTGGAACTTGACCGTTCTCGTACCCAGTTCCTTGTTGAGCTCCGTCTCCAGCTGTTTCAAGAGCTCGAATGCCGTCCCTTTCTGCTCGGCTCCATCGAGGAAGTACTGGGTTCGGTTGGGGGTGACAAGCGCGCGAACGAAGCGCCGCTCGGCCATCCCATCCAGGTCTCCGGTCCAGGGCTCGAGTGTTCTTCGAAGCACCTCGGCGAATTGGGAATCGTCCGAGTCGAAGATCGAGTAAGGCTCATCGCCGGCGAGGGTCGGGAGCGGAGCGTCGGGCGAACGCGAGCAACCCGGGGCGAAACTCAAAGCAAGTACAGCCACCGTGACACAGGTGAGGATCAGGGTTCTCATGGCCTCTCCTTCTGACAGAATCGTCCTAGCGCTCCCCGGAGTATATTCCCTACGCGGCAGGGAGAATGGCGCATTGAAGGAAGAAACGATGGAGTTGAGTGTTGCCGGCTCGGGATCGAGCAGCGAGAGACTGGTGACTCGATTCCTCGAACCTGCGGCGGGGCCGGGCAGCGCGCCCATGGTCCTGTACCTTCATGGATTCGGCTCGGATCAGTGGGGAGAGAAGGCTGACTTCTTCAGAAGGAAGGCTCTCGAAGAGGGGCTCGGATTCTGCTCCTTCGATTTTCAGGGTCACGGTCGGTCGTCCGGTCGCATGGTCGACCTCACCTTGAGCCGACAACTTTCCGATGTCGAGAGTGTCGGGCAGATGCTGGCGGACAGGGGCTATGGGGAAACCATCGTGCTGGGGTCCTCGATGGGTGGGCTCACCGCTTTGTGGTACTCGGCCGTGCACCCGGAACGGGTATCGTGTGGTCTCTGCATTGCACCGGCTCTGAGCTTGGAGTCGTCGCTTGAAGACTGGGCGGGCGAGGATGGCATGAAGAGCTGGCGCGAGAAGGGCTCGATTCATGTCGACAACGAGATCGGCTCGTGGGATCTGGGCTGGGGCTTTGTCATGGACCTTCGAACCTACCCATTGTCCCGGCTGCAGAGACTCTGTCGTCGCCCGTTCCTACTCCTTCAAGGCCAGCTCGACGATCGTGTCGAGTGGAGGCAGGTTCGGGACTTCGTTGAAGGGTGTGAGTTCGAGGACCTGGAGCTCCATCTCTTCGCCGACGGAGATCACAGACTGGTGGATCGTAAAGAGCGGCTGTGGCGACTGATGTGCGACTTCCTGAGCTCCCGGGGACACCTGCCCTGAACCGTCCGGCTCCTCGCCGCGGACCTCGAAAACGCATCCTGCGCCTCGAACTGAGGGGATGGGATTACTTGAGGCGGATGAGGATCGTTCCCTCGCCACCTTGCAGCTCGACCTCCTGAGGTGCGATTCGGGTCACTATATAGCCCATGATGCTTTCTCCGAGGCCGACGACGCGTTCGTCCAGGAGCGCATACGGCCCCGACTCCGACCAGGCGATGCCACCCAGCTCGAGAACCTCGCCACTGGACAGGGTCATCCTCTCGACGAAGATTCGTGGTTGCGAAGGGCTTTCGATCCGACGACCCTCATCGTCGCTGCTGCCGGTGCTCGGCTCGAGGCCGACGCCTTCGGCGGGTAGCGCCGCGAGGCCCGCCCGGGATTCGGTGTCGGGATCGGCCACCGGCTGTCGCAGCGGCGGCTCGGAAACGGTCGAGGCCTCCACCCGGGCAGCCTCGGGTGCAGGGACCAGGGTGGCCTGGTCGGGCTCGTCGGCCACGAGGCGTGAGGAGTCGAGCGTGGATGGAGGCGTAGCTGCCGATTCTCGTTCGCCTGGAACCGGTATGGCAGCGGCCTTTGCATTCTTCCCCTCAGCGTCCGTATCGAACGCCTCGTCCTGGTTCGAGCCCGTAGGGGCATCGGTCGATGCTGAGCCTGTTGTCGCAGCCGCGGTTCGCGCAGGCTCGTCGGTGGCCAATCGCGCGATCGTGACGAGGCTCAAGAGTAGCGCCAAGGCCATGGCGACGACAGCCGCCGTCAGCCAGGATCGATGAGGAGTCGGCCGCGGAGGAGTTGCCAGCGGCAGGCCCTTGGCCAGTGCCTCTCGTCGGCGCGATTCCTGCCTGGCACGTTTCAGGGCCTCGTTGATGAGGCTCACGAGATCCGACCCTCCAGCTCCCGAATGGCCCGACCGACGTGTCTTCCCGTCAGGTTCTCCGCTCCGAGCACATAGCCACACAGAAGCGTCTTGTCGCAGATAGCGTTGACCAGACGGGGAACGCCTTTGGAGTAGCCGTGGATTCTGCGCATGGCCCAACCGGAGAAGGTCGGCTTTCCGTTGCTACCCGCCACCTCGAGTCGATGATGGATGTACTCGCTGGTCTCGTCGAGAGACAGGGGCTCGAGGTGATAACGAATCGTGATGCGTTGTCGCAGCTGTCGCAAAGCGCGGGCATCGAGCATTTCACGTAGCTCGGGCTGGCCGATCAGTACGATCTGGAGGAGTTTCTGCTGGTCGGTTTCCAGGTTCGAGAGGAGTCGGACCTGTTCCATGAGATCCGGACTCAGATCCTGGGCCTCGTCGATCACCAGAACGACATCATTGCCTTCGTGCACCTGGTCGAGCAGAAACCGATTCAGGGCCTCCAGCCAGGCGACCCGATCGTTTCGGGGTATCTTCTGCTTCAGTTCGGTGAGGATGGTCCGCAGCATCTGGGGACCGGTCATGCAGGGGTTCAAGATCAAAGCTGTCTTGTAGGTCGGCCCCAGTTCCTCGAGCAGAGCCCGGCAGATGGTCGTCTTGCCGGTTCCCACCTCGCCGGTGATCTGGATGAAGCCCTTCCGCTGCTGAATGCCGAACAGGAGATGGTCCAGAGCCTCGCGGTGCTTCGAGCTCAGAAACAGGAAGCGGGGATCGGGGGTGATGTTGAATGGCGACTCGTAGAACCCGTAGAACTGCTCGTACATGCGATCTTCCGATGCTGAGTTGCTCTCAGTGCTGCCGGCTAGTCTAGCACCCGGTGAAGCCGTGCTACGCTCGCGACCTCGGAGCCAGCGAGCCGCCTGGCGCGGGCGCTCGTCGTCATCAATTCAGGAAGGAGAGGTGCAATCGTGTCGTCATGGAACGCGGCGAAGGGTCGTCGGAGAAACCTCGCGTCGAGGTCAGTGATATCGGCATCGGCAATGTCCGTTCTTTTGCTGCTCGCCGCCGAACGTGCTCCGGCAGCGGAACCGGCCGGATCCTTCGATCCGGAGGGCAAGCTCGCAGAACTGGGGATCGTGCTGCCGGAGCCATCGGTTCCTGTCGCCAACTACGTCAAGGCGGTCCGCACCGGCAACCTGGTCTTTCTTTCCGGGCATGGACCCTACCGTAGCGATGGAACACTGGTCACGGGAAAGCTCGGGGGGAATCTGACCATCGAAGAGGGCTACGAAGCCGCCAGGCTCACGGGCATCGCTCTGCTCTCCACCCTGAAATCGGAGATTGGCGATCTGAGCCGTGTGCGCCGAATCGTCAAGGTCTTGGGAATGGTCAATTCCGATCCGTCGTTCACAGATCAGCCGAAAGT
>JARFQS010000450.1 GCA_029287645.1 Thermoanaerobaculia bacterium
AGAGATCATCGAGCGGCTCACCGAGACTCCGGAGATCGGCAAGATCTACGAAGGAACCGTGCGTCGCGTCGAAGGGTACGGTGCCTTCGTCGAGATCCTGCCGGGAGCCGATGGCTTGATCCACATCAGCGAGCTGGCTCCGTATCGAGTTCGGGAGGTGACGGATATCGTCCAAGAGGGCGACACCGTCGAGGTCAAAGTCATCAACATCGACGAACAGGGCAAGGTTCGCCTCTCGCGCAAAGCCGTCATCATGGAAGCCCCCGACTACGACCCTGCGGAGTACGAAGGCATGGGCTACGACGGTCCGCCACCGGAGCGGCGTGACTCCGGCGGCAATCGCGGCCCGCGCTCCAATCAGCGTCGACGTGGCGGCGGCTCGAGGGGCCCACGGCGAGATCGCAACTGAGTCGAAGGTCCCGGTTCCGACATCGACCTCAGTATGAGCGAATCACCCGGAGCCAAAGCCGATTTCCAGACGGACACGGTTTCGTCGGGTTACATTCTCGTCGTCGACGATGAGGCTCAGATCCGGGACCTCATCTCGGGCTACCTCACCAAAGGCGGCTACGACTGTCTGAGCGCAGCCACCGCAGAGGATGCTCTGGCCCTCACGGTGGCGCACCCTGACCCGGCCCTCGTTCTCACGGACATCCGCATGCCGGGAGTCGGTGGAGTCGAGCTCCTGCATCGGCTCAAGCAGACCAACCCGAGCGTCCAGGTCGTCATGATCTCGAGCCATCAGGATCTCGAGACCGTGCGACGCTGTCTACGAGAGGGCGCCTACGACTACCTCTTGAAGCCCTTCGATTGGGAGATCCTCTCCAATACCGTGTCACGAGCTCTCGAACGGCACGACCTGCTGCGAGAGAACGATCGCTATCGGACGAATCTCGAAAGACTCGTCTTGGAGCAGACCGAGGAGATCCGTCAAACGCGCGATATCGCGCTGATCACACTCGCCAAACTCGCGGAATCCAGAGACAGCACGACCGGCCTCCATCTCGACCGCATCTCCGCCTACAGTCGCCGACTCGCCGAAGAGCTCAGGAATGGGTCCTATGCAGGTCGAATCAGCCTCGCCTACATCGAACAGCTAGCGAAATCCAGTCCCCTGCACGATATCGGCAAGGTCGGAATACCCGATTCCATCCTCTGTAAGCCTGGCCCCCTTTCCAGCAGCGAGTTTCGCCTGATGCAGACCCATTCGACCATCGGTGGCGATACGCTGCGCTCGGTTCTGGAGCGATTCGAGACAAGGGGCTTTCTGATCATGGCGATGGAGATCGCCTACTCCCATCACGAACGATGGGACGGGTGCGGCTATCCAAAAGGGCTCGCCGGGGAGGAAATCCCGCTCGCCGCGCGAATCGTGGCGATTGTGGATTCCTACGACACCCTGACCAGTGACCGGCCCTACAAACGAGCCGTACCTCACGCCGAAGCGGTACAGCGACTCGTCGTCGATCGGGGCAGGCACTTCGAACCCGCCATCGTCGACGCCTTTATGGCCTGCCATGCAGACTTCGAGATCATCCGCGGTGAAGTCTCCACCAGCGAGTCGGAGGAAGACGAACACGACACCCCAGATTCGGCGGTCGAGGAGGCCCCTCAGTGAGTGACAAACAACAGAATATCGAAGCTCGAGTCGACCGAGACGAGCTGGTTTCCTATCTCGACACGTACTTGGATGTAGACGCCGGGCCCGACTTCTGTCCCAATGGCCTCCAGGTCGAGGGTACTCCGACAATTCGGCGACTGGTCACTGGAGTCTCAGCCTGCCGGGAGCTGTTCCAACGGGCCCGCGAACAGAAAGCGGATGCCATTCTCGTCCATCACGGTATCTTCTGGGAGGGCGACTCCAGGATCATCACGGGAATCCAGCGCCGACGCGTGGCAGAGCTCATCGAAGGCAATCTCAATCTGATCGCCTATCACCTGCCCCTGGATCGGCACCCCGAGGTGGGAAACAATGCGGTAGCTTCACAGCGCCTCGGGCTCTCACGACTCTCTCCCTTCGGAGACTACTCGGGTATGAGCTTGGGGTTCAGCGGTGAGCTCGAGACTCCTGTTCCCATTGCTAGCCTCCTCGAACGCTGCCGTTCGGTCTTCCTCCAGGAGCCACTCTGCTTCCCAGGAGGACCCGAGACCGTATCGACGGTCGGCCTGATCAGTGGTGGTGCGGAGAGCGCCTTTCGACAAGCCATCGCCGCCGGGCTCGATGCCTACATCACCGGCGAAGCCAGCGAGTGGGTGATGAACGTAGCACGCGAGGCGGGAACCCACTTCATCGCGGCCGGTCACTACGCCACGGAGCGCCTTGGCGTTCAGACCCTCGGAGAGCACCTGACCGAGAAGTTCGGGCTCGAAGTCTGTTTCGAGGAGATACCGAACCCGGTCTAGCTCTTGGCTGCCTTGGGGAACAGACGGAAGAAGTTCCGTGTGCTCGTCTCGCAGAGATCCTCGAAGGTGAGCCCCAGCTCTGCGGCGACCCGGGCCGCGACTTCGATTACGTGCGCCGGTCGACTGGGCTTGCCTCGGTGCGGCACTGGGGCCAGGTACGGGGTGTCCGTTTCTACGAGAATTCGGTCGCGAGGCACCGCCGACAGAACCTCGCGGACATTCTCCGCTCTCTTGAACGTGACCATTCCGGAAAAGCCGAGGTACAACCCTCGGGGCACGAGTTGAAGGGCCATCTCGAGCCCTCCCGCAAAAGAGTGGAAGTCTCCGTGGAGGCCGGCGAAGCACGGATCCGCCAGAACCTCCAGCATCACTTCGTTACTGTCCCGATTGTGAACGATGGCCGGCAGGTCACAATCGATGGCCAACTCCCACTGCTCTCGCAGGGCCCGCTCTTGCGCGGTTCGATCCGACAGATCGTAATAGAAATCCAGGCCACACTCCCCCACCGCCACTACCTTCGGGTCGGACACCAGCCCCGCCAATTCTCTCTGGTGCTCGGGAGTCCACGAGGAAGCCTCGTGTGGGTGCACGCCAAGGGCGCACCAAACATCGGCATGCCTGTGGCAGAGAGAGAGGATCTTCTCGGCCTCCTCCAACCGAAGAGACGGCACCAGGAAGCCACCCACACCCAACGATCTAGCCTCCTCCAGCGCCGATTCGATCTCCTCGGCGCTGAGGCTTTGCAGATGGCAATGAGAGTCGATGACCTGTGTGGCCCGACTGCGATAGGACGGGGTCACTTGACCGGGGTACCGCTGGGAACCTCCCCACCCGGATGAAGCAGGACCGGCTTGCCCTCATCCGATGCTGCGAGAACCATCCCCTGGGACTCCACGCCCATCAGCTTGGCAGGCACCAGATTGGTGACCACCACAACCTGCTTGCCCACCAGGTCCTCGGTGGAGTATTGGCGGGCGATTCCGGCTACCAGAACCCGGCTCTCGCTGCCGAGGTCCACGGTCAGCTTGAGAAGCTTGTTCGAGTTCGGAATCGGCTCCGCCCCGGTCACGGTCGCGACCTTCAGCTCGGTCTCGAAGAACTGCTCGATGGTGATTGCGGACATGTTCAACTCCCTCCTGAAACCCGGTGAGCTTACCAGACACTCAGCAGAAACCTTGCCGCCGCAACGACGTCCACGCTCCACCTGCCCCCACTACCAGGTGATCGATCAAGCTCAGTCCGACAAGTTGCCCGGCCTCGACCATTCTCCGGGTAAAACCCAGGTCTTCGGCACTCGGAGAAGGATCTCCGCTCGGATGCGTGTGAAACAGGATAACGCCAGCGGCATCCCGGAGCAGCCCCTCCTTGAGGATCGCTCTTGGCTCGACGGCGGCTCGACTCAAAGTGCCCCGGTAGAGCTCCTTCTCACCCATCAGCCGATTTCGCGTGTCCAGATAGAGTGCCCCCATCACCTCTTGCCCCTTGAGGCTGTATCTCAGCTCGAGATACGACGCCACGGACTGCGGATCCTGGAGCAGAGCGCGGTCAGCCATGCGAGCTTTGGAGAACCGCCGAGCCAGCTCCACGGCAGCGAGGACCGTGGCGGCCTTCGCCGGCCCGAGTCCCGCCCTCTTCAATACCAGAGGCCCGGCGCCCAGCAGGCCGTTCAGCCCGTGGCTGGAGTGAAGGAGCTCCCGGGCCAGGTCCAAAACCGATTGACCTGGTCTTCCTGTCCGAAGCAACACGGCGACCAGCTCGACGTCGGACAGGACCGCGCTTCCGTTTTCGAGACGCCGCTCTCGTGGACGCTCGCCGGCAGGCAACTCGCGAAGAAGGCTGGGGCTTCGCCGTGAGGATTCGATTTCCAATTTCGTCCTTCCCGACCGGCCGATAGGCCCGGTACTTCGAGTAGACGAAATCGGCAGGGGATTTCTCGCTTCACCCTGCCAACACA
>JARFQS010000519.1 GCA_029287645.1 Thermoanaerobaculia bacterium
GGACAAGGTCATCGCCATCGACCAGAGCCCCATCGGTAGGACACCGCGCTCCAATCCGGCCACCTATACCAACGTGTTCGGGCACATCCGCAATCTCATGGCCAAGACGCCCGAAGCGCGGCAGCGTGGCTACAAGCCGGGTCGTTTCAGCTTCAACGTCAAGGGAGGGCGGTGCGAGGCCTGCAAGGGCGACGGGCAGATCAAGATCGAGATGCACTTTCTTCCCGACATCTACGTGACGTGTGAAGTCTGTGGCGGCCGGCGCTATGACAGGGAAACCCTGACTGTGACGTACAAGGGACTGAACATCGCCGAGATCCTGGACCTTTCCGTAGAGCAGGCTCGGGAGGTCTTCCGCAACATTCCGGCGATCGATCGGATCCTGACCACCCTCGACGAGGTCGGCCTGGGCTATATCCATCTCGGTCAGCCCGCCACCACGCTGTCGGGTGGCGAGGCACAGAGGGTCAAGCTCGCCAAGGAGCTCTGCAAACGGTCCACGGGTCGAACGCTGTATCTCCTCGACGAGCCGACCACCGGGTTGCATTTCGACGACGTGGGCAAGCTGTTGCGGCTCCTGCATCGGTTGACCGACCTCGGCAACACCGTGGTCGTCATCGAGCACAATCTCGAGGTCATCAAGACGGCCGACTGGATCATCGACCTCGGTCCCGAAGGAGGAGACGCTGGTGGCCATCTGGTCGCCGAGGGACCGCCCGAGAAGGTGGCTCGGGTGAAGAAGAGCTACACGGGTCAGTATCTGAAGCGACTCCTCGGCAAGAAACGCCCCCCCAAGCCCTCGAGCCCCTAGGCTCCAGACCTCTACGCCCTTACGCCCTTACGCCCCCTACTTCTTTCCTCGCAGTCCACTGCAGGTCTCAACGGAAACCCTGTAGAATCAGCGCGATAGCGATGAACGAAGCGCGAGCCACCTTCGCTGAGAAGCGGCGCATCCTGCAGCTGGAGACCCTCTACGATCTGGCTGTGGCGCTGCACGCTCATCGTCCCGAGCAGGAGCTGGTCGACGAGTTGCTGGAGAGGGTCTGCGCCGTTCTGGACCCCGAGGCGGCCGTGGCCGTGACGCGAGACGAATACGGCGCGGGCCGCGCTGCGGCCAGTGTCGGCTGGCCCGACACCCCACCCGAGGCCTCGACCCTTCTGACGGCATCCCTGTGGCGAGAGCTACTGGCGAGCGGACAGTCTCTCTCGCAGCGCGATGGAGAACTGGTGGAAAGGGAGTACCACGAGATTCTCGCCACACCCCTGGTGAATCGCGGGGTCTATCTGGGTTACCTCGCGGTCCTCGACAAGGAGCAGCGGGGAGGACAGCGGGCCGGATTCACCGGCGAGGATCGGCGATTCCTCGAGTCGGTCGCTGCCCTGGCTGGAGTCGCTCTGGACAGCGCTCGTCAGGTCGCGGACCTGGAGGCCCAACGGGAGCGGCTGCAGGAGGAGAACAAAGCCCTTCGAGACCACCTCGCGGATCAGGTGGCGGGCCATCGGATCGTGGCGCATGCGCCGCCCATGCGACGGGTCCTGGAGCTGGTGGAGCGGGTGGCGCCCCGCGGTGTCAGCGTCGTGGTGCGGGGAGAAAGCGGCACCGGAAAGGAGCTGGTGGCCAAGCTGCTGCATTTCCACTCGGGTCGCAGTGGCGCTCTGGTGGCAGTCAACTGTGGAGCCCTGCCCGAGACCCTTCTGGAAAGCGAGCTGTTCGGTATCGAGGGAGGGGTCGCGACCGGAGTCGATGCTCGACGCGGAAAATTCGAGTTGGCGGACGGCGGTACGCTCTTCCTGGATGAGATCGGGGATATGCAGCCGGCCCTGCAGATCAAGCTGCTGAGAGCCTTGCAGGAGCTTGAGATCGTGCGGGTCGGCGGCCACCAGCCGATTCCGGTCGACGTCCGGTTGATTGCCGCTACCCACCAGGATCTCGAAAGCCTGGTGGCGGAGAAACGATTTCGCGAGGATCTCTACTATCGGCTCAAGGGGGTGGAGATCCAGCTGCCGCCGCTGAGAGAGCGCCGCCAGGACATCCCCCATCTGGTCCGTTACTTCGCCGAAGGCTTCTGTGAGCGCGAACAGATCGAGCTACCACGATTTCCGGCCGAAACCCTGAGCGAGCTGATGAGTCATGAGTTCCCAGGCAATGTGCGAGAGCTGCAGAATCTCGTGGAGGCTGCCGTTTCGCTGGCCGAGGGGGTCGTCGAGCCGCAGCTGCTGAGGTCGCTGATGGGTGAGGCCGGTGGATCGGGAGGACCCGAGCCCCTGGACCTGTCGACGGCAGAGCGAATGCACATCTCCCGGGTGCTCCGACTCGTCGGTGGCAACAAGAGCCGGGCGGCGACGCTGCTGGGAATCGACCGAAGAACGCTGCAGAGGAAGGGCTACTGAGCCGACAGTGCGACATAATTGTAGTTGCGCGACAAAATGTCTCATAGTGAATCAAAGGCAACGTTTTGCGTGGGGTTCTCCGTGAGAAAGGCGGATGTTGCGAGAGGAGATGCGGCATTATGTCGCATTCGGGAAATCCATTCTGCCGCGCTTCGGTTGTGGGTGAAATTGCAAAGTTCTGTAAACAAGGGACTTACAGCATTGGAAGAGATCTCGAACGCAGTTGGCAGCGGGTTTGCTGTTTCCTATGTGCGAACCAGGGAGATCACCGATGCTGCAGTCGATTCGAAGAGCCGTACCCCTACCGCAGATACCGATACACGCAGTCGTTTGTGGAACCTCGGTGCTGGCTTTCGGCTGGCTGCTGGCAAACGACAGTATCAAGCCCATCGCAGTCTATTTGCTCCAACTCTACTTGGCCTTTTGACTCAGGCCCAGGGGGAGACCTGATGGAGCTCGGATGGAGGTATGGCCAGTAGCGCCGTTCTAAGGGAGGTCACTCTGACCCTCCCCATGCTGCCTGACATGGAGATTGCGGCCAGCAAGACCGCGACCGCCTTGGCGGAGTTCATGGAGATGAGCTCCGATAAGATAGACGAAGTGCGGATGGCGGTCGTGGAGGCCTGCATCAACAGCTTCGAGCACAGCAGGGCGGACGACCGGAAGGTGGAGATCCAGTTCGCGGTGCTGGGGAACGACGAACCAGAAAGACTTCAGATTACGATTCGTGACTCGGGTGTCGGCTTCACGCCGGAAAGCCTCGTGAAGCCGAGAATCGAGGATAAGCTCAAGGCTGCGAGCAAGCGGGGATGGGGACTGACGATCATCAAGGGACTGATGGACGAGGTCGACATTCACTCCGGCCCTGGCGGAACGACCGTAGTGATGAGTAAGCTGCGCTGATCTCGGGGAGTTTGATCATGACCGAAATGTTGAAAGTGACCGTCGACCGTCGACATCCAATGGCGGTGATTTACACCGAGGGTTACATCAACAATCAGGGGGGAGAGGAGATCGCCCGCGTGGCGTACGACCTGATCGACGACGACCACAAGGTCCTGTTGCTGAACCTGCAGGGAACGAAGATCGTCAACTCGATCGGTATCTCGATCCTCATCGAGATCATCGAGAAGATGCTGGAGATCGACGGTCAGCTGGCCTTCTGCAATCTCACTCCGACCATCGAGAAGACCTTCCACATCATGGGGCTAGCCC
>JARFQS010000525.1 GCA_029287645.1 Thermoanaerobaculia bacterium
GAGTAGTTGTAGCACAGCAGCTCACCTACCCGCTTGGTCGTGGCGTAGTGACTGATGGGCTGATTGACCTCGTCCGCCTCGCAGAAGGGAAACTTCTTCTTGATGCCGTAGACCGACGAGGACGAGCCGAAGATGAAGATCTCGGGGCCGTGGGCCCGGGCCGCCTCGAGAAGCCTGAGGGTCCCGATGCAGTTGGTGTCCTCGAAGAGGCTCGGCTCATGCAGGCTGGGCCGCACTCCGGCTCGCGCTGCGAGATGCACCACTCCATCGAACCCGCTGTCGCGGAAGAGCTCATCTACGAGAGTCTCGTCCCGAATGTCGCCTTCGACCAGCTTGTAGGCGGAATTGTCGAGGAACGGCTCGATGTTGGCGCGCTTCCTCGCCGGGTCGTAGAAATCGTTGAAATCGTCGAGCACCGTGACCTGATCCCCCCGCCCCAGGAGGCGTCGGGTCAGATGGCTGCCGATGAAACCGGCGCCGCCGGTCACAAGAATGTGTTTTCCCATATCCGTGAATTCCGTTATTTGCCTTCGCCAGGTTCGTAGGACTCGACCTCGAGCTGGTCGGTCTGTTCATCGTAGCGTACCTTGATGCCCGATTTTTGACGATTGCGGATCAACCATCGCAGCATCTTCGATTCCTCGATCCCAACGACAATGTCGTTGAGCGCATCATAGATCTCGGGGTCTTCGATGAGCCGTCCCAAGGTCCCCTCGCCGGTGGCGAGCTTCTCGGAGACGAGATTCAGGTTCTGGAGCATCTGCTGAAGATCCCCGAGCATCTGGCTCGCCATCTCTTCGTCATTGAGCATCGCGGGGAGCAAGCCTTCACCCGAGCTCAGCTGATCGGCCGATGCCGAAAGCGATGCCGTCGTCTTGTCGAGGTTGAGCAGGAGATTCTGCACTCGGTCCCTCGTCTCTTCATTGTGGAGCAGATCCGCCACCAGCCCGTCGCCTTCCTCCAGGCTCGACACCACACGGTTGAAGCGTTCGATAGAGGCATCGAGCTCGACCGCCAGGCCATCGTCCATGATCAGCTGCCCCAGGGTGCCCTCGCCACTCTGGATTTGCTGAGTGATGTCGCGGACAGCCTCCATGATGGCCACCAGGCCCTGTTTCGCGGTTCGGCCCGCTTCGGAGTCGGTCAGCAGCTCGCCCAGGATCCCCTCGCCAGCCTCCATGCGAGCCAGGATATTGCGCAGAGAGTAGGAGATGGCCACGGTGTTCTGCACGGCGTCGCCACCGGTGGCGAGTAGCTTCTCGACATCGGTGGGAGGCGCCGCAGGAATGTAGCCGCCCGATGGGATGAGAGGTGACGCGGGAGAGCCGGAGGAGATCTCGATGAACTTGTCACCCAGCAGTCCCAGGGTCTTGATGCGGGCCGTCGAGTCTTCGCGCACGCGGTCGCCGTAGCGTCGATCGACGTCGATCCAGACGGTGAGGAACTCTTCGTCCACACTCTCGGGCAGAACCACCTTTCGCACACTGCCGACCGTGACGCCGTTGAGCTGAGCCGGACTTCCAGGGGCCAGCCCGAGCACCGTCTCGAACTGGATGTAATAGCGATTCTTGAGCGCAAACAGATTCCGTCTCTCGCTCACCAAGAAGACCGCAGCGCCCAAGATGACGAAGGCCAACACGACCAGCAGACCGACCTTGACCTCACGCTGCATCTTCATCTCCCATACGCCCAGCCAGGAAGTCCGCGAACACTCGATCCGAGGTCTCTTCGGCCTCATCCCAGGTGCCCAGAAAGCTGAAGACACCCTGGCACAGGAAGGCTACCCGGTCTCCGACGTGCCGGGCCAGCGGGATATCGTGCGTCACGACGACGGAAGTCGTGGCGAGGTTGGCCTGCGACCGTCGGATCAGGTGGGCGATGGAAGCCGACGTCATGGGATCCAGGCCCGTCGAGGGCTCGTCGAACAGGATGACCTCCGGGTCCAGGGCCAACGAGCGGGCCAGCGCGACGCGCTTCTTCATGCCGCCTGAGAGCTCCGAAGGCATTTCATTCTCGATGCCCTCCAATCCGACCAGGGAAAGCTTGTTCTCGACTCGCTCGAGAATCTCGTCTTCTTCCAGATCGAGATGCTCCCTGAGCGGGAACGAGACGTTCTCCTCGACGGTCATGGAATCGAAGAGAGCCCCACCCTGGAAGAGCATGCCGATGCGCCGCCGAAAGGGGTAGAGGTCCTTCTCGGCCAGCGAAGAGATCTCGGTCCCGTCGAACGAAACGCTACCCGAATCGGGCTTCTCCAGGCCGTTGAGCTGGCGCAAGGTCACACTCTTGCCCGAGCCGGACCTGCCGAGAATCACCAGTGACTCTCCCTGATGGACGTCGAAGTCCAGTCCTCGTAGAACGGGTTTGTCCTCGTAGTCCTTGAACAGGCCCCGCACGCTGAAGATGGATGTCGCCATGGGTGTATCCCGTCGCTACCCGATCAGGCTAGGAGGTGGAAGAGCTTCGTCAAGAAGAAGTCGGTCACCAGCACCAGAATCGCCGAAACCACGACCGTATTTGTCGTTGCCCTTCCGACACCATCGGCGCCACCCCGTGCGGTCAGGCCATTGTAGCAGCCGACAATCGTGATCCAGAACGCGAAGAAGAACGACTTACCGATGCCACTGAAGATGTC
>JARFQS010000621.1 GCA_029287645.1 Thermoanaerobaculia bacterium
GGGGAGGGGCTTGACCCCTCCCATGGGAGCCCGCAAGGGGCTCCCCTACATTGCCGACGCCGTCCCCCAGGCAGACCACCCGGACGGGCCTCCAGGAGACAGCGGGCCCGAAGGTTGGTGCTGGATCTACGGTTGGCGGAATTGCCGACGGCTAGGTCAGCCGTCGCCGAATCTTCTGTCGGCCTCGGATGGTGGTTTTGCGCTCGACGTAGGGCTCGACGCCTTCGAGGGTGCAGCGTGGCAGAGGCCTACCGATGGCCTTTTCGATTCGTTGGATGTCTTCTTTATCCTGCCAGGTAGCGATCGTCGAAACGGTGCCTTCCATCGCACCGCGAGCCGTACGCCCTGCACGATGGATGTAGTCCTCTACCGAGCCTGGCGGGCCGTAGTTGACGATGTGCTCGATGATCGGGATGTCGATGCCGCGCGCCGCGATGTCGGTGGCCAGCAGAATGCGGTGCTCGCCCTGACGAAGGCCCTGTAGGGCCGCGACCCTCTGCTTCTGGGTGCGATCGGAGTGAATGCGCTCGACAGGATGGCCTTCCTTTTCGAGTTGCTTGGTGGCCCACTCGGCATCCACCTTGCGGCGCAGGAAGACGAGCATGCTGCCTTTTTCCTCGGCCGCAAGGGCGAGGAGGCAGTGCTTGGCGTCGTCGGGCTCCACGAGGTAGAGACGGTGCTCGATCCCCTCGGCAGTCCGCATTTCAGGTCGCAGATCGAGGCGCACCGGTTGGCGCATGAACCGCCGAGCCAGGTTCTCGACGGTCGAGGGCATGGTCGCAGAGAACATCATGGTCTGTCGGTTCTCGGGAACGGCCTCGAAGACCCGCAGAATCTGCGGCAGAAAGCCGAGATCGAGCATGTGATCCGCCTCGTCGAGGACCAGTTTCTCGATGCGGTCGAGCTTCAGATTCCTACGCTGGAAGTGGTCCCAGAGACGACCAGGCGTCGCAACGACGATGTCGGGATGCTTGCGCAGGTCCTGGATCTGCGGTCCCAGCTTGACACCGCCGATCAGACAGACGGTGCTGAGCTTGTGGTCTTTGCCGACGACGTCGAGAAAGGCCCTCGTCTGTAGCGCGATTTCGCGGGTGGGGCAGAGAATCAGCCCCCGAACTCCCTTGCCGTGGATCAGGTGCTCAGCGATGGGCAAACCGAACGCACCGGTCTTCCCCGATCCAGTCTGCGCCAGGCCGATCACGTCCTGGCCCGCGAGAGCCTTCGGAATCACCTGAGCCTGGATGGCGGTCGGATGCTTGAAGCCGATGGAATCGAGCGAGCGCACCACCGGCTCGCTCAGACCCAGGTCCGAGAAGGAGACATCTGTGGCAGTAGGGTCCTGGGGTACGGCGCCGGTGAACATTCAGTTGATCCTACCCTAGTCGGGGGTCGAGATCCGATGATCGGCGGCT
This sequence comes from Thermoanaerobaculia bacterium, assembly GCA_029287645.1. GTDB lineage: Bacteria > Acidobacteriota > Thermoanaerobaculia > Multivoradales > JAHEKO01 > JAUVRX01. The sequence goes on from JARFQS010000621.1 coordinate 1,413, forward strand.
GGAACGACCTTACCCTCACGAATCGTGGCGAGTCGGGTCACGGGTCGGCGACTCTGTCCGGTGGGATCCCACTCGACGATGCCGGTCACGCCGCGCCACGGTGAAAGCTCAATCAGGGCCTGACGGATGGCGACCCGACTCAGGTCTGCCTGGGCGATCGCTTGCAGCAGCAATCGAGTGGCATCGTAGGTATGAGCAGCCGCCCAGTCGGGCTCGTTGCCAGTGCGCTCACGGAACCGCTGACTGAAACGCTCGGCTGTGGCTCCGTTCGACTCGTAGAGCAATGGAAAGACCACCCCTTCACCTGCCTCTCCGGAAGTGGCGAAAAAGAGCCGGCGTCCGACTTGAGGTCCTCCGAAGATGGCTCCAGTGAAATCCAGGTCGCGAAGGGCACGGACCAGGGTGGCACCGTCGCCAGCAGGGGCGATAACCAGGGCAGCTGCAGGGGAGAGGGCGCCGAAGCGCTTCAACTCAGGGGTCGGGTCCGTCACTCCCGGTTGCAAGTCGATGCGCAGGACCGGGCCCCGGTCGAGTGCTGCCAATTCCTGCAGGAGCTCCCGAGCCGCCATGCGGGAGTCGTGATCGGTGGTCGCCAGCAGGGCGAAATCACCTTCGCCGATTCTCGCGAGCATTCCTCTGGCCAACAGAGGAGCCCAGATGTGGTCTCCCGGTGCGACCGAGAACATCCAGGGTACGCCTGCCAGGTTCACCGACTCGTCGGTGCTGACCGGGCTGACCAGGGGGAGCCGGGCCTTGACCACGACCTGCTCCGCAAGGTGGGTCCCTGGCCCGTCCACGGAACCGAGAATCGCCAGCACATGGTCCTGGTGAACCATGCGAGCGATCTGTCCGACTCCGGTTCCCCAAGGATTCTCGGACCATCGGGGTATCAGGCGGACGGCAAGCCCATGCAGACCGCCTGCCTCGTTCACCTCCTCGACAGCTTGAGATGCGGCCGTCCAGAGGTCTCCGTGCAGAGGGTGGGCAGGATCGGAGGGTCCGAACCATCCGATATGAACCTCGGTGAGGCTCGTAGGATCCGGACCCTCACCGACAGGGCCGAAATACTCCAGCGGCTGGAGTCGGAAGTCGTGGTACGGCTCGTCTTCTTGAGGTCCCTGTGAAGATGGAGCTTGACCGTGGAGAGGGTGCGCCAAGAGGACCAGCACCAGGATCCCCAGGGAAGAGATCTGGTGGGCTATTGCGAGCCTCCTCCGACGCTCGATGTGGAGAGGGGCTCTCGCTCCTGGCGTGTCGCGGGAGCGATGAAGCCGCTCGGAACGCCCAAGTCCTCGCGGGAGTAGTAGCTCCACCCCTCGCCGTCCCAACGCGTCATGAAGACCTCTCCGCCGTCATCCAGAGCGGCGTTGAGCGGAATGTCCCCGGTGACGCCCGGCCAGGGCTCGCTGCGGTAGGCCAGGAGATCGCGGATCTTGGCCCGGTTCAGGCCGGCTTTCTGGATGGCCCAGATCAGGAGGTTCGCCCCGTCATAGGCGTGTGCGGCGTAGGTGTCGGGCTCGACGCCATAGCGCTTCTCGAATTCCCGACGGAAGCGTTCCAGCTTGGGATCCTCGCGGTGGGGATTCCAGGGATAGGTGGAGTAGACCTCCTGAGCGAGCTCACCCGCCAGACGCACAAACTCTTCGGAAGCACAGCGGTCCGAGCAGAAGAAGGGCTGATCCATCCCCCGGTCGCGCATCTGGGTCAGAATCCGGGCACCGTCCACGGCATCGCCCCAATGGATGATCGCCTGGGGCTCGGCTTCGGCGATCCGGTCGATCTGCAGCGAGAAGTCATCGCCGCCGACCGGATAGGCCATCTCGATGACGACCGGACGGCCCAGGCGCCGGCTGCCGTCCTTGATTTCCCGGACCCCGAAGCGGCCGTACCGGTTACTGGCTCGGATGATGGCCACCCGTTCGTAACCCTGCTTGCGATAGAGATAGTCGAGCAGCATGTAGTTCTGCTGACGGTCGTCTCCGATGGTCCTGATGACCCAGGGGATGTTCGTTTCGATGAATGTGGGATCCGTGTCCCCGGTGTTGACCATCGGGATCTCGGCCTTCAGCGCCACCCGGATCGCGATATGGGAGTTGGCACCGTCGATGGTTCCCAGGATGGCCCAGACGTTCTTCTTGTAGGCCAGATCGATGATCTCGTTACCCGAGGCCCCCCAGAGGCCGTTGTCGTTGTGCACTACCAGCTCGAAGGGGATATCACGAGGCAGGTAACCTCCGGCTGCATTCGCTTCTTCGATGGCCATTCTGGTCCCGCGAAGCATCGCTATGCCCAGAGGCTCCTCGTGACTCTGACCTCCGGTGGCTACCGAGACCGTGGGCACGATCGGGCCCAGGAAACCGATCTTGACGGTGTCGATGTCCTCGGGTTCAGGCTTGGCTCTGCCCGGCCCCGTGTATTCCATCTGCTCGAGGAAGTGCTCGAAGTAGGGTTCCACGTGACCGAAGGGCTCGACGTCGACGGCGGAGGCGCCGTAGTTCGTATTCTTCTTCAGCGGTAGGTCAGGCACCTCGTAGGGACCGACATCGATGGCCTCGAGTAGGGTCTCGGTGTCCAGGGGCTTCGCTTCGTCGGTTGCGGTCTCTTCTTCGGCCCATACCAAGGAGGGCACGATGATCAGAGCCGAGCTCAGACAGGTGATCAGCAACTTGGGTCCAAGGATGCTCTTCATGATCCGCCTCGATTCGTTGACTGTTCCTCTGGGTCGCCGGTCGCAGCCCGATCGGAGGCTCTACGCACTCCGGGGAAATAGCCCTCGCCCCTGGCGTGAGCCAGTCCCTTCGAAGTACCGATCCAGAGATCGTTGCCGTCGAGCGCGGTCCACAGGACGTAGTTGTGAGGGATGTTCGGAGGGATGGTGCGGGTTTCGAGGACCCGCTCGCCTCGAGTGATGACCGCCTGGCCGGTGCCCGAGGCGTGGTCGGTCGTGTAGACCACCCAGGTATCTGTGGGGAAATCGGCTACCTGTGCGAGTCCCTTGTCGGTGGCGAACCAGGCTTCGTTGGCGCTTCTCGCCTTGACGGCGTTGTGGAAATCACTCGGCGTGCCGCTGTCCTTCTTGAAATAGCCTCGCCAGTGACGGCCGTCGTAGCGGGAGGCGCCGAAGTAGGTCGTCACCCAAAGGGTTTTCTCGACATAGCTCACGCCGGTCGTGATGACGTGCACGATGCCGTCGTCTCGGTACAGATCGATCTCCATCTCGCCGTCCGGGTCGAGGTAGTCCTTCCATTGCTCGGTCTCGATGTCGAACTCGAGGACTCCACTGCCCCAGACTCCCAGGTAGACCTTGCCGTCGGCGTAGCTGCAGCCGTAGTTCCAGATCTCTTCCATGGGGGCGTTCTTCTCGGTGTAGATGGTCCACTCGCCGGTGCGGGTGTTGTAGCGACTGGCGCCAGCGGTGGTGGCAGCCCAGATATTCTCGTTCTCGATGCAGACTCCATAGACCACATCGTTGACCAAACCGCTGTTGAGTTGGTGGTAGTGGTCGAAGCGGCCACCGCTGAAACGGGCCAGCCCCCCGCCGAACAGACCCAGCCAGACCTCGCCTGTCCCGGGGTCGGCCGCGATGGCCGACACCACCCGCCAGGGGAGACCATCCTCTTCGGACCAAGAGCGGATCTCCCCGGTGCGCTTGTCCAATCGGGCGAGACCGTCTTCGGTTCCGATCCAGACCCACGGGCCATCCACGTCGATGGAGAAGATGTGGTCGTTGGGAAGGCCGTCCTCGACGGTGTACTGCTGCCAGTCCGTATAGACGAAGGGGAGGTCCAGATCGGAGACTTCCGACAGTTCAACCGAGGGCGACTCGTTGTCGACCGCCAGCCCGATCAGGGGTACCAGTACTAGGAC
>JARFQS010000017.1 GCA_029287645.1 Thermoanaerobaculia bacterium
AGGTCTTGGGGTCTTGGGGTCTTGGGGTCTCGGGGTCTTGGTATTCTGGTACGGAGAGGGGCTACTCGTGGTCTTCGGCCCGGATGGGGAAGAGCTCCTGCTGCCGCCGGTCCTCTGGAGAGATGTCCACACGATACTCGCCCGTCCAACATGCGGTGCAGTAGCTCTCGTCCGGGCCCGACAGGCAGCTCAGCATTCCCTCGAGAGAAAGATAGGCCAGACTATCAGCCACGATGAAGTCACAAATCTCATCGACACTATGACTGGAAGCGATGAGCTCCTCCCGGGTCGGCATGTCGATTCCATAGTGACAGGGCCACTGCGTGGGGGGGCACGAGATGCGGACGTGGATCTCCGAGGCCCCCGCGTCCCGAATCATCTTGACGATCTTGGGAGAGGTCGTCCCACGGACCACGGAGTCGTCCACGAGAACCACTCGCTTGCCCTGAATCAGCTCCCGTACAGGATTGAGCTTCACCTTCACTCCGAAGTGACGGATCGACTGCTGGGGCTCGATGAAGGTGCGTCCCACATAGTGATTCCGTATCAGCCCGAACTCCATCGGCAGGCCCGATTCGCGCGCGTAGCCCAGAGCCGCGAATAGCCCGCTGTCGGGAACTGGAACCACGATGTCGGCCGCCGCGGGCGCCTCTCTGGCCAGACTCCTTCCCATCGCCAGGCGGGCGTGAGAGACGGGATCGCCGAACACCTGACTGTCTGGGCGGGCGAAGTAGACCTGCTCGAACACGCACCGCGAAGGTGTTTGGATTTGCGGAATCCGAAAGCTCTCGACGCCCCCCTCCCTCGCCACCATCACCTCACCCATCTCCAGTTCTCTCACCACCTTCGCTTCCAACAGGTCGAAGGCGCAGCTCTCCGAGCCAAAACAGTAGGAACCAGCCACCTCCCCGAGCACCAGAGGACGGAAGCCATTGGGATCCCGCGCCGCGATTACGCAGTCGTCTGTCATCAACAACAGCGAGAAGGCGCCCCGAACCTCTGAAAGGGCGACCAGCAGCGACTCGACCACATCCTCCCTGGGATTGCGGGCCATGAGGTGGAGGATGACCTCGGTATCGCTGGTCGTCTGGAAGATCGAGCCCTCGCTCTCCAGTCGTCGCCGGATCTCGACGGCGTTCACCAGGTTGCCGTTGTGGACGATGGCCAGAGGCCCCATCGAGGTCTTCACCACGATCGGCTGAGCGTTGGCGAGAACGCTCGTTCCAGCCGTCGAGTACCGACAATGCCCCAGGGCCCTCGTTCCGGGCAGCCGCTCGAGGACCTTCGCCGGAAAGACGTCGGCTACCTGCCCCATACCTCGGTGCAGGGCGAGACGCTCCCCATCCCACGACACGATTCCAGCGCTCTCCTGGCCTCGATGCTGTTGGGCATAGAGCCCGAGATAGGCGTAGTGGGCCGCGTCCTGGTGCCCTTCGATTCCGAAGATTCCACACATCGCTCGCCAGCCTCACAAACCTCGAGTTCGATTCACGCCGACGCTCTCGAGCTCGGCACGCATCGGTGGTTCTGTGGAGGACAAGTCCTGAAGATCCAACCAAGGCGTCGGCCGCGTCTGATCCGAGACACAAATCTGCGCCGCCGCACCGCTGCGGCTGACCGCCTCCCCCACTGCCTCCAGGGCCAGGGCCGGCAGGTTGTTGGTGCGTGACAGGTGATAGAGCACGACCCACTTCAACCGCTCACTGAGCAGATCGGGCAGGCCGCGCGCCGCTTCGTCGTTCGACAGGTGCCCATGTCGGCCCGCGACGCGCTGCTTGAGCGGCCATGGGTACGGGCCGCTGCGCAGCATCTCCAGGTCATGGTTGGTCTCCAGAACCAGCGCATCGAGATCGGTCAGTCTGCCCCACACCAGCTGACTCCATGTCCCCAGGTCGGCGGCCAGACCGACACGGTGCCCGGCGCTGTCCTCCACGACAAAACCGACAGGCTCCCGAGCATCGTGGGGTATGTCGAAGGGCTCAACCACGAAGTTGCCGATCTCCAGAGCCTCGCCCGAGCGAATGACCCGCGTCGGTATCCCCTTTGCCTCGATGTCGAGCTCCCCCAGGGTGCCCGCCGTCGCGTAGACCTCGAGATCATGCCGCTTGGCGAATCGCGCCGCTCCTCGCGTGTGATCCGAGTGCTCATGGGTGAGCACGAGGCCATCGAAGCTGTCGAGATCCACCTGGCACTGCTTGAGGCGAGACTCGATCTCGCGGCAGGAAAAGCCCGCGTCGACCATCAACCGGCGCGATCCGCACTCCACCACCAGGGCGTTTCCGCCGCTACCGGAGCCGAGAACGACAATCCGTGCGGCTGGCGCCGCTAGACCCAGATCGAGCTGCACGGGCTGAAGCTATCACAGCAAATAGACCTGGGGTCCTGGGGTCCTGGGGTCCTGATTCAAGCGTTGCCTGGGGCATGAAGACGAGCGGTAGTCCAGCCACAGTTCGCCACCCCGTCGGGGCTCGAGACCTCACGACTTCAAGACCTCAAGACCTCAAGACCTCAAGACCTCAAGGCCTCAAGACCTCTACAACTCGTAGGTTTGCCCCTGCTCCAGGAAATGCAGATTCGGGTCTTTCAGCCGCGCGATCTCGGTCCGAATCTCCTCCAGGCAGGGGGGCTTGAGGTGGTGTAGGAGGATCGGAAAAGGGCGGTCCAGCTTGTTCAACTCTCGCCTGAGAGTCATCGGAGTGAGGTGAAAGGAGCGGTCGGCAACCTCCTGCATCGAGTTGTCGAAGCTCGTCTCGACGCAGATCGCGTTCACCTTGACGGTTTGATTGGCCAGCTCCCAGAGTCGGTGTGTCGGGCCCGTATCGCTCGACCATAGGATCGCGGAGTTTCCCTGCTCGATCAAGAAGCCGAATGTCGGCACCGCGTGGTTCACCGAGAAGGGCGTGAACTTGACCCCGTCGATGACCACCGGAATCTCGTCCAACAGCTCGTGGAATCGGATGGCGGGCAGCAGGTTGTTCGGCATCCGGGTGAAGTCGGGCCAGGAGGCATTGTTGAACATGTGCTTGCGGATCGAATAGGTCGTCTCCGCAGAGGCGTAGATATCGATCGCGTCTCCGACGACTCCATAGACATTCTCCACGAAGAACGGCAGGGCGTTCGTATGGTCCATATGGGAGTGTGTCAGAACGATCGAATGCACCTTCGCCTGACGCTCGATACTCAACCCTTGCGCCAGGGAGCCCGCATCCAGGGCGATCGTGTCGTTGATGAGCAGACAGGTCATCCGACACTCGAGGCTCTCGCCTCCGTAGCTGCCGATCACTTCGATCTTCATGGACCTGGAGCCTGTATCGCTCGGCTCGATGTGTCAAGGGGAAACGAACATCGAGGCGCCAGCGGAATCGACAACGCCTCGATCTGATCCTTCTCGGGACGGCCTGTCTACTAGAACCGACGACCGATCCAGAATGACGTATCCCACCCGTCCTCGGAGGTCGAGAAGTCCCATTGGCGGACGAAATCCCAGTTCATCATCATGCCGAAGATCCTGAGGGAGACACCGAAGCCGTAAGAGGACACGGCGTCCTCGAGCGCGTTCTCCTCACTGTTCCAGAACTGGAAGCTCTGGACTTCGCTGTACCAGGCACCACCGACGTCCAGGAAGAGGACTCCCCGGATCTGCTGGAATGCAAAGCCCGGAATGGCGAGATAGTCGATCAATGGGAAGCGCCATTCCAGGTTGCTGAAGAAGGCCCGGTCTCCGACCAGCGACCGGAACTCGTAGCCGCGAAGCGTGTCCAGACCCCCGATGTAGAGCGGCGTGGGAGCTACGCCATTGCTCGACGCACCCCAGAGCCGCCAAGCGAAGTTCGTTCGCCGCGTGGTCGCGAGGTACTGCCGAAAGTCGATGCCGTAGGTGGCGGTCAGCGTCGAGCCCTCGTCCTTGTCGTCGCCGGTCAGGTTCGGCGCATAGCTTCCGAAGAGCCGGAAGCGACGTCCGGCGATGGGACCGTATCCAGCGAAGACGGTGGTGTCACCTACCAGGGCTGCCTCGAGCTGCGGGTAGTTGTCGGTCCGCGGTGAGACGATGGGTATCGGAGACCCGGTCTCCGGATCGTAGATGACATTCCCGTCGGGGTCACGGAGAAACTGCTGATAATCGATGTCGCGATAGACGTAACCCAGACCCGCAGAAACACGGTGATTGACGCCGAATGGGTAGGCCACTGTGGCGGCGATACCCGTCAGGCGCAGGGCACTCTGGATCCTCTCCACCTGACCCGTGACCGTGTTGAAGGCGGCGAAGAAGTCCCGATTGTCGTAGATGCGCAGGGACTTGGTCAGCCGCTTCGAGCTGTCTACGTAGAAGACGTCGAAGTTCTGGAAGCTGGAGACGGACTCGAAGAGCGCGAAGATCCGACGGTCACCTAGATAGTCGACAAACTCGAATCCGATCTGGGCGACAAAGGTCTGATCGTCGGAAATACCGATCTGGCCACCGAAGATATTCTCGAGGCGGAACTTGAAGCCCTTGTAGCGGTCTTTGTTGGCATCGTCGAGAGACACTTCGATAATGGGCTCGAACCGCGGCAGCTCGTCCACCCGCAGCGACTGCAATTCTGTAAGAGCATCTTCCCTGATCACCGTCGGCTCGGTGATCGGATCCTCGATGTCCTGCATGTAGAGGTCGAAACGGCCCTTCCAATAAGCCGTGTAGACCAACCGGTCCTTGCCGTTCGGAGCCGCGAGAACCGTCGGCATGAAGCAGCCTGTCACCGAGTTCGTGTGCTGCACGATGCTGCCCGTGTCGAAGTCGAAGCTGAAGATGTTGTTGGCTCCCGAGGCGTCGGAGGTGAAGTAGAGCCGGTTGCCGTTGGGCGAGAACACCGCGTCGGTTTCGTTGGTCTTGGTACGAATGCCCTCGCGGATGGGAATGCGCTCTTGCGGATTGTCCAAGTAGATCCGGAAGAGCTTCTGGTACCCACCGACCACCGAGGTCAGGACGATGGACTCGCCATCCGGCGCATAGGTGGGCGCGCCGTCGTAGACATCGTCATCGGTGAGGTTGACGATGTCGCCGGTCTGCGTGTCGATCTCGAAGATGTCGTACCGACCGTCGAGCCATCCCGAAAAGGCGATCGAGTTGCCGTCCGGGCTCCATGCAGGCGAGAACTGCTGTCCGACGTCCATCTCCACGGAATGGCGGATCTTCTTCTTGATGACATCCAGGATCACCAGCTCCCTCCCGCGATTCTTGCGCGCGAAGAAGGCGACCGAGTTGCCATCCGGAGAGAAGGCGATGTCGCGGCCCATATTGCGACCCATGGTCAGTTCCTGGGCCACCAGATACTGGTAATCGCTCGCGTATCCCTTGGTCAGATTCTTGAAGAGTGTACGATCCTTGGTCTCGTAGAGCACCACGTCGACATCGCCACGATTGTTGGTGAAAGCCGCGACGAAGTCGCCTGACGGCGAGGCCACTGGCGAGGAGTTCTGGGCAGGGATTCCCCGGTGCGCACGGAACGGTCGTCCGAAGTCGCCCGGTTCGCCGGTCTCCAGGAGCTCCGCCAGATAGCGTCCACGCAACCAGCGCCGGAAGTCAGCGTCGAATTCTTCTGGGGAGATGCCGAAAGCTCGCTCGATGGCACGTCCCACTCGACCGCCCACGGTATTGCGAAGCTCGACGATGAAGTCCCGCATGCCTTCAGGACCCCATCGATACTCCATGTACTCGAACACCGAGTATCCGAACCGGTAGGCGAAAAAGCCGCCGACACCAGCTTGGGTGATGGGCGGCACCTGGTCGTTGACCACCGCATCCCTCACGAACATCTTGTCGCGGGCCGACTCCTCGCCCTCCATGTAGCTGGCCATACCCTCCATGACCCATACGGGCGGACGCCCCGCGATGCCCTTTCCCAGATTGCCTCCGAACAGCATGTGGTACTGGAAGATATGGGTCAGCTCATGCAGGATGAGCTCATACAGCTCAGGATCCGACATGTCGACGGGTAGGAACATCCGGAACCGCACGGGCGTCGCAAAGGCCCCGATTCCTTCCGGGATGAAATTACTGATCTCGTTGTTCTGCTCGAAGTGGGCATGGGTCTCGTAGAAGATCAGGGAAGTCGGCTTCTTGATCTGGAAGTCGAACTCCTGCGACAGCTGATCGTAGGCGCTCTCGGCATAGGAGACCACTTTCTGGAGCAGCTCCTCATCCTCGGTGTAGTAGTAGATGTCGAAGTGAGGCGAGTGGTAGATCTTCCACTTGAAGTTCTCGAACTGAACCTTGTTCTTGCCGAAGTAGTAGTCACCGTAGGCGTTGGGGACACTGATGGTTCCCTGGCCCGAGGCGACACCCGGCACCGATAACGCGCCTGCTAGCAGAAGCAGTGAGACGAAGAGGCATGTGGCAGTCGTTGGACGCAACTGGAACTCCTTCCCCTCACGGGGTGATCAGAACCCGCGTGGCTGCTACCTGTTTCTGAGCGAAGATGTTGGCGATCCGATCTTCAAGAGCATAGAGATTCTCGAACATACCCTGCAGCGGATCTGCACGCTCTCCTTCGAACTGCTTGAAGTCCTTGAAGTTGTCCGAGTAGAGCTGCTCACCGGTGACACCGTCGAAGACCTGCATCACGATGTCGTACTCGAAGCCCGTCTGCTCCACGAGCACCTGGCGGTAGTAGGTCCGGCCATCGTACGGGGAGACGTACTCCTCGGTCCGATAGCCGCTTCGGTCCTGAATATCGAAGTCCAGGCTCCCGGAGACGATGAGGTCGGCCTGGGTTCGTTCACCGAGATAACGCCAGAAGTCCGAGTCGGTCGACAGCTCACGAATGTCATAGGAAGGGTAGTCGACCGGGCCCGACTCGATGAGCTTCAACCGCGTCTCGCGGCGAATGAGGCGCGACATGTAGCGCTCGAATTCCCGCTCCACGTCGATGCCGCGGCGGGCAGCCGTTTCTTCACCCTCGTCGCTGACTACCAGGAAGGGTGCGACGGTCACCGTGCTGCGATCGGTCAGGTCGATCCGAGCTCGGACCGGCAACAGCAGGGTGACTTCGACATCGCCGGCTCGAGCGGGAAGCGCCGTCACCAGCAGCATGAAGACCACACTCAGGAGAATCGACGACCTCAGGCGCATCGCCAAGGTCTCGAAGCGCATATGGGGATGGGCAGATGAGCTCATTTCGCCCCCTCTGGTGAAGATTCCAGCTCGACTGGCTCACTGCCCTCGGTCGCATCGGCATCCGTCGCCGCGTCCGGTCTGTAACTCTGGTAGAAGGCGATGAAAGCCGAGTAGTTACGCTTCAGATCGCTGTTCGTCGGACCCGCCTGCAGCGCCCTCTTGTAGGTTTCCAAGGCCTCTTCGAACTGGCCCACCGCTTCGTAGGCAACGGCCATGTTGTTCAGGATCTCCGGGTCGTTCGGCCTGTCCTTGTCGGCTTGCTGAAATCGAAACAAGGCCTCGGCCCAAAGTCCGCGTTTCGCCATGGAAACGCCGAAATCGACCTCCGAGTTCAGGCTCGGCCCACCTGTGGTGACAGCTTGGGAGCCACTGCTGCTGCACGCCACCGAAACCGCCAGGAGGACAAATGCAGCTGCAAGGCACCAGGGGACTCTGGGGCGCATCAGAATGGGACTCCTCTCAAGAATCGCGAGCTTTGCTCCACGTGTTGAGCTCGAGTTTGCCATTGGACCATCGGTACTTCCATCGCAGTATATACGAGACAAATCACGATCAGATGGGTGTTTCCCCGAGATAACTGAGCGATTCCGCGCCTCGATTGCGTCTACTGATCCGAGCCAGCCGCCAGGAGACCTGCATCCCGATGTCGGACATCAAACGCGCCGTTCTCATTGCCCTCAACTCCACTCTCGAGCTCCGCCGCGAGAGGATCTGTCTTCTGGCATTGCATCTCGATGCCTGGTGGCCTTGCGACGAGTCTCGCTCCACCGTTCTAGACACCCGAGGCTTGGGCCTGAGCGAGAAACTGCTGACGAAGGCACGCTCGCTTACCTGCAATCCCGATGCCGCCGCAGCGCGTGTGCTGCACAGGGCGGAAGAGCTCGGAGCCAGGATCGTGACCATGCACGATTCCGAGTACCCGGCGCAGCTCCTCGATCTGGACCTCCCTCCTCCTGTTCTCTATTGCCGCGGCAAGCTCTCTTCCGCCCCCCGTATTGCCATAGTGGGCTCTCGCCAAGCCAGTCGCCTGGGGCGGGAGATCGCCGAGCTGGCAGGCAGAGAGCTGGCTCTCAGGGGACTCGTCGTCGTCTCCGGATTCGCCCGCGGAGTCGATGCAGCTGCGCACCGCGGAGCCCTGAGTGCGAGCCAGGGAGAGACGATAGCTGTCCTCGGGTGTGGACTCGACTTCGACTACCCACGAGGACACCGCTCGCTCGCAGATCAGATCGCGGCCCACGGGGCCGTGATCTCCGAATTCCCGTTTGGCACCCGACCGGCGGCTCAGAATTTTCCCGTCAGGAACCGAATCATCGCCGCCCTGGCCGAAGGTACCCTCGTTGTCGAGGCCACGGCGCGGTCGGGGTCTCTCATCACAGCCCGGCTGGCTCTGGATCTGGGACGCGACGTCTACGCTGTTCCAGGTGCCCTGTTCGACGATCGGTCGGCGGGGCCCAACACCCTGATCCGCGATGGTGCCCTCCTCGTGCAACACCCTAGAGACATCGTCGAAAGCCTGTCGTGGAAGGTTCGGCGGCACCTGCTACCCGAGGAGGACAAGCCCGTCCGAGAACCCTTGAGCGGCCCGAAAGGAAACCTGTTGAATTGCATGAAACCCGGTCAGATCTACCCGCCCGAAGCTCTGGCCTCGGGCACGGCATGGCCCGTCGAGCGCGTCCTTGCGATGCTCCTCGAATTGGAGCTGGCGGGCTGGGTCCGCCGCCATCCGGGCCCCGCCTTCGGTCGCACCAGGTAGACTCTTGTCACCTTGCGGCGAAATCTTTGCGAGTGGTAAGGTCCCGCACCTGCCAAGAGAACGGACTGCCGGATCCGATGCGAAACCACTTCCGGCAGGTCGGCCACTCGAATTCGTTATGTAGAGAAATCTCATGTCCTCACTCGTGATCGTCGAATCCCCGGCCAAGGCCAAGACCCTGGCTCGCATTCTCGGAAAGGACTACAACGTCGAGGCCAGCTACGGCCATGTTCGCGACCTTCCCGCCGGCGCTGACGCCATTCCCAGCAAGCTCAAAGGAGAGCCCTGGGCCCGCCTCGGCGTGAACGTGCAGCAGGAATTCGAGCCTCTGTACGTAATTCCGAATGACAAGAAGAAGTACATCAAGCGCCTGAAGGAGGCCTTGGCCGACGCCGACGAGCTGCTGCTGGCGACGGATGAGGACAGGGAGGGTGAGAGCATCAGCTGGCACGTGGTCGAGGTGCTGGAGCCCAAGGTGCCGGTGCGCCGCATCGCTTTTCACGAGATCACCAAAGAGGCCATTCTCTCCGCGCTGGCGAATCCGCGCGACATCGACTCCAACCTGGTCAGGGCCCAGGAAAGCCGTCGAATCCTGGACCGCCTGTTTGGCTACGAGCTCTCGCCGGTCCTGTGGAAGAAGGTGCAGCGAGGCCTTTCCGCGGGCCGCGTGCAGATCGTGGCGGTGCGTCTTTGCGTAGAGCGTGAGCGAGAACGTCGGAGGTTCAGGTCGGGTCGCTACTGGGACGTCGAGGCCCAGTTTGTCAAGGACCAGCAGACCTTCACGGCGAGGCTGGTGCGAGTCGGCGAAGAGCGCCTTGCGACTGGCAAGGACTTCGATCCCGACACCGGAGAGCTCAAGGGCCGATCCCAGGCGCTTTGGTTGCGCGATGAGCAGGAGCTGCAGAGCGTCATGTCCTCATGGCAGAGCCCCTGGTCTGTGACCAGTGTCGAGGACAAGCCACAGCTGCGCCGCCCCGCGC
>JARFQS010000045.1 GCA_029287645.1 Thermoanaerobaculia bacterium
GGGTCTTGCTCATTCCACAGGGATCACTGGCTGGCTACCTGGATCTGCACACAGTGGAGAAACTGCGCTCTCGACGCATCCTACGCTGCGCTCCGGAACTCTCGATGCGACTGTTTGCCCTGGCCCGTCGAGCCGTGGAGCCACCCGTTGGCTCCAACCCGCGTGGGCAGGATAGTCCTGGGACCATGGCTCTCAGAGCTGAGCTAATGGAAGCCGCCTCCCAACTGATCCTCGGCGAGGGTGGGAATCGGAGGTACTCGAGGCGGCGGCGGCACTATCGGATGTGGCGTCGAGCCATCGAGGCTACAAACAGTGTGCGGGGGCCGATCAACGTGTCCGAGCTGGCTTCCGAGGTCGGTGTGAGCAGGCGGACTCTGGAGCGAGCCTTCGAAGGGACAGTCGGGATCTCGCCCTACAAATTCTCGCGCTTGCATCGACTCAACCGTCTGTACAGAGACCTACGCCGCGCGCACGTCCAGCAAGGATCGGTGACCCAGCTCTTGATGGACTGGGGTTTCAGCGAGCTGGGTCGCACTGCGGTGGAATACAAGAGCCTCTTCGGTGAGTCGCCCTCCATGACTCTGGCCCAGGAATCCTCGTCGTCGAGCCTGACGCTGGCGGATGCTCTACATGAAGGGCCGGCGCCTGATTCTGCGGACCTCTAGGTCGGGACAGCGAGGCTCCCGGGGAGGACTGCAGAGACCAGGGACGCTGTGGCACCGTTGGCGCAGTGTCGAGTTGGCGCAATGACGCAGTGGACGGGTGGGGGGGCACTGCCTCACTGCCTCAAAGATCAGCCGGAGGTACGACGGCTGATCCACCCTCAGGGACAAAGGATGGGCAGGCGCTGGCCATCCGCATCCTGGAGGGCCATGCCAGGGGCGAGGGGCTGGTCGCCGGCGAGGCGGGAGCCGGACCTGTCTACGACCCATAAAGCTCCACCACGGGCCAGGCGACTCGCCTGGATGAACAGAATCATGGTGCGGCGACTGGATCTGCGCTTGCCGCGGACCTCGAAACGGATCCGATCATCGACAGAGATGTCTCCAGTGGCCCCGTCGGCCATCTTGAAGAATCGAAGATTGACGTCGATCTCTCGAATCTCCAGGTCATAGAGAGACTCGAGGTCGCCGATGTCGGAGCTGCGGCCTCCCATGTCCGCTCGGAGACGCAGATAGCGCCAGTTGCGGTCGGCCGCCGAAATGACCCCGTCTCCGTTGGTGTCGAACGGGCCGAGGCTGTCACACTCCTTCGCAGGCTCCGGCTCCGGCACACTCTCGGGCGCCGGTGCAGAATCTTCCTCTGAGGTAACGGTGGCCTCGAGCTCGGCCTCCGGCTCGAGCGTGGGCTGTGATTCCACATCGGGCTGCGGCGGTAGATCGGACTGGGGAGCTGGAGCCTCGGCCGCGACCGGGATGGCTGGCCCCGATGGGGTCTCGACAAAGGGCTGATCCTGCTGCACTTCCTCGGCGACGACTTCTTCAGGTGGACTTTGTAGCTCCAGCCAACGGCGCTCTACCTCTTCTCTGAGCTTGGGAGGCAGGGTCTGAAGCAGGGATTCCGCCTGTCCTCGGAGCTCGAGAATCTCCTCGATGATCCTCTCGACGTCCTCCTGGGATGGCACTTCTTCGTCCTGGGCCCAAAGCTGTGTGCCCATAAGGATGGGAACAAAGGCGAGCATGACGATCAGGGCTGGTCGAAGCATTGGGGCTGCTCTCTTGTATGCGGTGCAGAGTCTATCCGCAGACGGCATTTGCAAGGCATGTGCCTGTCTGCCCAGAGGGGATCGGCGTCACCTGGATCTTCTGATTCCAGAGGTGCGATTTCCTCGAGACTCGCCTGTGGGAGATGATGTTGACGGAGCCGACTAACAACACGAGTCGAGGGTGCGTCTAATGAGAGGAATGGAGGGAAATGACCTTGAACTCGTGGAGCAAGCGCGCGACGGTGACTCCGACGCCTTCAGAGAACTTGTCGAAGGCCACAGTCAGAGGATCTTCCGCACGGCCTTCCGTCTCACCGGCAGTGAAGAGAACGCCGAAGACGTGGTCCAGGAGGCCTTTCTCCGGGCCTACCGCAAGCTCCACCTTTTCGACGGCAGAGCGCAGTTCGGTACCTGGCTGCACCGCATCGCCGTCAATTGCGCCATGGATCTGATGAGAAAAGAAGGACGCCGGTCCCAACGCGAGACCCTCGAAGAGCGAGCCGAGCTCGAGGCGATGGTGAATGGAGATCCGCATCCCGATCGATTGGCGGAGAGTAGCGAAGTTGGGCAGGCCGTGCAGCGGGTTCTCCAGTCCTTGAGCGCCACCGAGCGAACGGCGTTCCTGCTGCGCCATTTCGAAGGACATACCAGCGCCGAGATCGGCCGGATTTTGGGTATTCGGGCCGGCGCTTCGAGAAACGCGGTCTTCCGGGCGGTCAAGAAACTGAGAGCCGCCCTGGGTCCGATGGTGGAGGAAAGCCATGAAGCCAGTCACGGATGAGCAACTGATCCTGCATTACTACGGTGAGGCTCCAGACTCCGAGGAGCTGGGCCGTCAGATCGAGGCGTCTCCGGAGCTGCAGCGGCGATTCGAGGTGCTGCGTGGAGTGCTGGATGCTGTCGAGGAACCTGAGATTCCGGAGCGCCATCCCTCGTATGGCTCGGCGGTCTGGCATCGTTTGGCTCCGCAGCTGCATCAGCGTCGCTCCCGATTCTGGGCTTGGGAGAGCCTCAAGCCGCGCCGTGAGTGGGCTCTTGTGGCGGCGACCCTGCTGCTTGTCATGGTCGCCTTCCTGGCTGGACGACTCTGGCCCCGGCAGCAGGTCGAGCTCGCCGCGGCCGGGTTCGACGGGCAGGAGCGGATCCTGCTCCTGACCGTTGCCGATCACCTGGAGAAGTCCGAAATGCTGCT
Source organism: Thermoanaerobaculia bacterium (assembly GCA_029287645.1). GTDB lineage: Bacteria > Acidobacteriota > Thermoanaerobaculia > Multivoradales > JAHEKO01 > JAUVRX01. The sequence continues at coordinate 2,898 of JARFQS010000045.1, forward strand.
GGTGGAGTTGGCGAACACCCGTGACAACGGCGAGTTCGACATCTCGGTCGAGCGCCAACTGGCGAGTCAGCTGCGGTCCGACAGCCGCCTATATCGGCAAGCCGCCAAGCAGTCGGGGCAAGCCGATGTGGCGGCCCTCCTCGAGCAGTTGGAGAGAGTGCTGGTCGAGCTGGCCAACAGTCCGGAGACGATTCCTTCCGCCGACCTGGGAGAGCTGCGAGTTCTCCTGGAGGAGGGGAATCTACTGTTCAAGGTCCGCGTCGTGGGATCTCGCCTCCGAGAAGAGGGGCGAGCTACCCAGAAACCTGTTTCAGAAGAGCCTTCCGCTCTCGATGTATAGGAGATGACCCTCATGAAGAAACTACAGACCAGCCTGACCCATCTTTCGATCGCATTGTTGCTCGTTGCGTCGCCGCTTGCGGCCTGGATGGACATCAACGTGACGTGGAATGCAGCCGATCCCGCCGAGGGAGGTAGGACCGACGCCTACCGAGAAGCTCAGCGAGCGCTGACCAACGAGAACTGGGAAGAGGCGGAGCGTCTCTTTGCCCAGATCGCCGATGGCGGCGGTAGCGATGCCGATGCGGCGCTCTATTGGGAAGCCTATGTGCAGCTCAAGCGAGGCAGGGCGAGTCTTGCCCGCGAGACCGTGCAACGGTTGAGGGAGGATTACAGCGACAGCCCCTGGATCGACGATGCCCGGGCCCTCGAGGTCGAGGCCAGACAAGCCAGCGGTCGGGTCGTCAATCCCGTCGACGAGGACGACGAAGAGATGAAGCTCTACGCCCTCAACTCCCTCATGCACATGGACTCCGAACGAGCGATTCCTGTTCTGGAGGACTTCCTCCAGGGCGATCACTCGGTGGAGCTCAAGGAGAAGGCCCTGTTCGTCCTCAGCCAGAGTGGCTCACCACGTGCCCGGGAAATCCTTGTCTCCGTCGCCAAGGGCCAGCAGCACCCCGAGCTGGCGATGAAAGCCATCGAGTACCTGGGTCTCGAGGGTAGTGACGATGCCGGTCGGGATCTGCAGGACATCTACTCCGCGTCCACGAGCCAGGCAGTCAAGGCGAAGGCCCTCGAGGGCCTCATGCTGGGGGATCACGACGAGGCGGTTCTGGAGGCTGCCAAAGGAGAAGCCGATCCCAAGCTGCGAGGCAAGGCGGTGGAGATGCTGGGCATCATGGATGCCCGGGAGGAGCTCGCGGAGCTCTATCGGACGGAGAGCGAATTCGAGGTCAAGGCGAAGATCTTGGAGGGTCTCTTCATCGCAGATGACGCGGCGACCCTGGCCGAGCTGGCTCGCAGTGAGCCCAATCCGGATCTCCGGCGCAAGGCCATCGAGGGCCTGGGGCTGGTGGACTCCCAGGAGTCGCGTCAGGTGCTGGAGTCTCTCTACGAGTCCGAGACCGATACGACGACCCGAGCGAAGATTCTCGAAGCCTTCTTCCTGATGGATGACGCCGAGACGCTGGGCAGGGTGGCTCGCGAGGAGCAGGATCCCGAGCTCCGGGCGAAGGCGATCGAGGGTCTCGGGCTGGTCTCGACCCGCGAATCCGGTGAGACGCTGAAGGCCCTCTACTCGACCGAGACCGATCGAGGGATCAAGGTGAGCATTCTCCAGGCCTTCATGCTGCAGGAGAACGCCGAAGCCCTGATCGAGATCGTGCGGAGCGAAGAGGACCGGGAGCTGCGCAAGCAGGCTTTGCAATACCTGTCGTTCATCGACTCCGACGAGGCGATGGATTTCCTACTCACGGCCCTCGAAGACTGATCGGGCTGCCGTCGATCGAGAACCGAGAAACCTATGGAGACCCTCATGAGAACTTCATTCCTGGTAGCCGTCGGCCTGCTCGCACTGTCCTCCCTGGCATCGGCCGGCCCACCCGACATCATGAACGCAAAGGTTGTCACCGAGCCGGCGGGTGCCAGCTTGAGCAGCTCTGTGGGCAACCACCTGAATCAGGCCACCGAAGCTCGCTGGATCGCCTGGAGCGTTCCGGCCGTGGAAGGACATCGATATCTCTGCTGCTGGGGTCGGGGCGACAAGCTGTCGCGCAGGGGGGCCTGCTCTCTGGAAAGCCGCGATCGTCATTTCGTGATGTCGGACGGTCACGATTTCGATCGCCCACCGGAAGTTCGGGAGATCGCGGTCCTCGTGCGGGCGGAGGACCATGGAGTGGAAGAAGTGCGCGTCTATTCTGAAACCTGTCAGCTGGATGCAGGTGGGCGGACCTTCATCTGGCTGGAATCGGCGAAGGTCGATCAGAGCGTCGCGTGGTTGGCATCTCTGATCGACGAGGTAGTCGACCTCGGGGATCCTGAGGATTTGGCGGAAGAGGCCCTTTTGGCCCTCGCTCTCCACGAGGGAGCGGCTGCCGACAGTGAGTTGGCTAGCATCGCGAGCGCGGGTCCATCCGGATCTCTGCGCGAGGAAGCCATCTTCTGGCTCGGGGAGGCCAGGGGCCAGGCCGGTCTGGAAGTCCTGAATCGTCTGCTCGACGACGAGATGGATACGGACATCAAGACCCACGTCGCCTTCGCTCTCACGCTGAGCTCGGCGCCGGGTGCCATCGATCGATTGACGACACTGGCACGCCAGGACCCCGAACCCGAGGTGCGAGGAGATGCCCTCTTCTGGTTGGGCCAGGAAGGCGGGGCGGGGGCCGTGGAGGCGATCCAGAGTGCCGTAGAGTCGGATCCGAGCCGGGATGTGAGGGAGCAGGCGATCTTTGCTCTCAGTCAGTTGCCGAATGGCCAGGGCACCGATCTGTTGCTCGAGATCGTCCGGGACAAGTCCCAGGAGGCGTCCGTTCGCCAGCAGGCGCTGTTCTGGTTGGCTCAATCAGAAGACGATCGAGCGCTGGACCTGATCTCCGGCCTGTTGCAGTAGCGAAGGACCGAAGCTCTTACGGGCCGCTGACCACGAAGTACAGGTCGCGGCCCGTTCTGAGCTCGCGCACGACCCTGTCCTGCCACTTGCGATCGTCACCAGCAAAGATCTCGTCGGTCGAGGTCTCGTGGATCAGGACGACGGATGCCGGGCGGTCCCGGAGGTAGGTTTCCACCTCGTCCTGGTTCTCCATGCGATCGACAAGAGCGCCGGTGTAGTAGCCGAAGGCCCCCATCTTGCGCATGGCGAACTCCGGGTAGACCAGTCCAAAGTGAGTCTCGGAACCGATCTGCTGACGGATCCACTGGGACGCCGGCTTGTACGTCTTGGCCGGATCCAGAGCCGGGAAGATACCGATCATGACGGCCAGCCAAAGAGGAAATTGGACGATGCCCAGACGCACCAGCATGCTGCGGACATCCCCTCGCCGCCATGCCTGGAGGAGCCAATACCCCCCAGCCAGAAGGATGAGCGCCGTGACGAACATGGGTAACCGTTCGTTCCTCGCCGCCTCCATCCGCATCGGATTCAGATCCATTTGAGCGACGATCGGCTCGAAGACCACCGCCACGACGAGAAAGGCCACCGCGACGATGGCCAGAATGGCGACCAGGATGGGGATGTAGATCCTCACCGGACGCGAGGACGGCGAATCCGGAGCGAGGCTACCTCGACGGGTGAGTCTGGCGATCCAGGGCGCGAAGAGAATGGCTGCGGCTGGGTAGGCCGGCAGCATGTAGAGCTGACGCTTGGTCACTGCCAATGACAGGAAAACCAGAAACGTTCCGAGCCACCAGAGCAGGAGCTGGGTATTGGCTTGCTTGTGGCGACCGGTGCGGACGGTCCACCAGATGGCGAACGGCAGTAAGGGCCCCCACGGCAGCAGGTCGACCCAGATCTGCACCAGGTAGTAGTAGATCGGTTGACCATGACCCCGGGAGCCCGAGAAGAACCTGGCGAAATTCTGGGCGTAGAGCTCGTAGAGAATATTGTCGGCGCCCATGGCCCGAGCACAGGCAACGAACCAGGGCAGGTAGACCGCGCATGAGATCAGCGCCAGGGGAGCGAGCTCGAACAGGCGCCGCCACTCACGGCGGCTCCCGTGCCAGAGGGTCAGGACGAGGCCCGGCAGCAGCAGTCCGAGAGGCCCCTTGGCGAGCATCGCCAGCCCGAAGAAGACGAAGGCCAGGGCTCGCAGCAGCCATCGCTGATGCTCCTCTATTCCCCGGACGTAGAGAAACATACCGGCAGCGATCATGAAGCTGAAGAGAGTGTCGGGGCGGTAGTTGATGGCCTCGTAGACGAATTGCTGAGACGTCAGCAGCACGAATCCGGCCCAGAGGCCGGTCCGCGGATCGAACCAGCGGGATGTCACCCCGCAGGTGAGAAGCACCAGGCAGATCGCTGTCACGGCATTCGGGAGCCGGAGTGAGAACTCCGACATCCCGCCGAGCAGATGGGACGAGGCAGTGCCTGCCCAATAGATCATCGGCGGGTAGTCGACCCAGATCACACCCATGCGTCGCGGAGCAACCCAATCACCGCTGACATACATCGACTGACAGACCTCGGCGATGTCGGGCTCGTCGGGGTACCAGAGATCCCTCATCCCGAGCCACGGGACGAGCAGGAGGGTCCCGAACAGGAGGAGGAACAGGATTCGGTGTCGGACCAGAATGGAGCCCGGATTCGATTCGCTCATGGCAGAACCGGTGATGAAGGTTCGCAACCGACTACT
>JARFQS010000088.1 GCA_029287645.1 Thermoanaerobaculia bacterium
CTGGTCGTTCTACACGATGTACAAGTTCGGCTGGACCGAAGCGATGGTCGGCGGCTCGCTGGCCTTTGTGGGGGCGATCATGGTGATGGGGCAGAGCACGTTGCCGAGAGTCCTCATCCCGAGCCTGGGCGAGAGGCGAACCGCGCTGGTCGGATTCGTGGCAGGTGGCACGGGGTATCTGGGCTACGCGTTCGCCACCGAAGGCTGGATGATGTTTGCCTGGTTGCTGACCTGGCTGCTGGGGGCGCTCGTGATGCCATCCATCCAATCGTTGATGACTCATCGTGTCGCTGTCGACGCCCAGGGCGAGCTGCAGGGCGCGGTGGGGAGTCTGTACGGCCTGAGCTCCTTCATCGCTCCACCGGTGATGACGCAGCTCTTTCGTCGCTTCACAGCGGACGACGCACCCGTCCATTTCCCCGGGGCCGCCTTCGTGCTGGCGACGATCCTGGTCGCGGGCAGCATGCTCCTTCTCTTGAAGGCGACTCGCCAGCCACCGAATGCGGCTGGCACCTCCTGAGATAAGTGCCTGGCACCCTCTGAAAAACGGCTGGCACCTGGTTCGGAGCGAGGTCGCGGGCCTGGAATGCGTCTCATTGACTGGAGGTAGTCTAGTGTTTAGACTAGTCGTAGACCAGTCGGAGATGAGACAAATGAGCGATGTCGGCGCCTACGAAGCGAAAACGCACCTCCCGAAGCTCTTGGAGCGGGTGACGCAAGGGGAACGATTCACAATCACCCGGCATGGGGTACCCGTGGCGTACCTCGTGCCGGTTTCGGGCTCCCAGCGTGAGCCCGTTTCTCGGATCATTCAGCAGCTGCGCGAGTTTCGGCGCGGCCGGCGCCTGGAAGGCCCGGTGAAGGAGTTGATCGAGGAGGGCCGCTCGTGAGCTTGGTGCTCGACTGCTCAGTGGCCATGGGTTGGTGCTTCGAGGACGAGTCCGGTGACTACGGCGATCGGGTGCTGGATGCCTTGGAAAAGGGGGAGGCGCTTGTGCCCTCGGTCTGGTCGCTGGAAGTGGCCAACGTGCTGGTGATCGCGGAGCGAAGGGGACGTCTCAAAGTGGGAGAGTCGGCCCGGTTCCTCGAGCTGCTGCAATCACTGCCGATTTTCGTGGAGGAAGTCTCCCTACCCCGGGCGACGGGTTCTGTGTTGTCTCTTGCCCGAGAGCTCGATCTCTCCGCCTACGACGCGTCCTACCTGGAGCTGGCGATGAGATCCGGCGTCCCTCTGGCGACCCACGACCTGGCCCTGATCCAGGCCGCAGGCAACGTTGGCGTACCCCGATTCTGAGGCTTTCCTAGTATTCCGGTTAGTCCATTGCTCGCTGCAGAGGCCGGCTAGCCCTGCCCTCATGCAGTAGAATCCGGGAAATTCTGTAAGACCACAGGATTGCGGTTCGCCAGGCTTGGCGATCGAGGAGAGAACCTCCTCATGAGGAGAAGCACATGATCGGAACGACGCTGGCGCATTTCAAGATCACCGGGAAGCTCGGTGAAGGCGGGATGGGAGAGGTCTACCGTGCCGAAGACATCAAGCTCGGTCGGGAGGTGGCCATCAAAGTGCTACCCGAGGCCTTCACCCAGGATCCGGAGCGCTTGGCTCGGTTCGAGCGTGAGGCCCAGCTGCTGGCGTCCCTGAATCATCCCAACATCGGCGCGATCTACGGCCTCGAAGAGGCCGACGATAAGCGCTTCCTGGTTCTCGAACTGATCGATGGTGACACCCTGCAGGAGCTGATTCGCAAGGGTGTGCCGTTGGAGCGCGCTCTCGAAATGGCAGCCCAGGTGGCTGGAGCGCTCGAGGAAGCCCACGAGCAAGGGATCGTCCATCGCGACCTGAAGCCAGCCAACGTCAAGGTCACACCCAACGGCACGGTCAAGGTGCTCGATTTCGGCCTCGCCAAAGCCTGGGCTCCCGACCCAAGCGATCCCCGAATTTCGGCTTCACCTACGCTGACAGCCCAGATGACGCAGGCTGGCGTCATCCTCGGGACCGCTGCCTACATGAGCCCCGAGCAGGCCCGCGGCCAGGAGGTCGACAAACGGGCCGACATCTGGTCGTTCGGCGTGATGGTCTTCGAGATGCTGTCCGGCGAGGAGCTCTTCGCTGGTGACACCGTGACCGACACGTTGGCTGCAGTTGTGCGAGCGGAGCCAGACTTCGCTGGCCTTCCGAAGTCGACGCCAGGCAGCGCCCGACGGGTGCTCGAGCGCTGTTTGGAGAAGGACCCCAACCTCCGACTCCGCGACATCGGCGAGGCCCGAATAGCGCTCGAAGGCGCGGAACCGGAGGAACTATCAGAGGCACCTGCCGAGACTATAGCCGCTACCCCGGCCAAGTTCGCTTGGCTGCCTTGGGTGGTCGCCGCCGTTGCTGTAGTGGCTGGCCTGCTCGCGGTGACCGGCACCTTCCCACCCCGCAGCGAGCCGACGCGAGACGTGGTGAGGTTTCAGGTGGAGATGGCACCGGATCTCGATCTGTTCCTGCCCGTCGGGCCCCACCTCGCCTTTTCACCGGACGGACGCACTGTGGCGTTTGTCGGCAGCCAAGAAGGTAGAGAGGCACTCTTCGCACGAGACTTGGAGAGTCTGGAGGCGCGGGAGTACTCCGGAACGGATGGTGCCAGAGGGCCGTTCTTCTCCCCTGATGGTGAGTGGATCGGCTATTTCGAAGGCAACGCCTTGCGCAAGGTCTCGATCCGCGGCGGCGCGCCGCTGACCCTCGCCGAGGATGCCGAGAACGCACGCGGTGCGAATTGGAGCGAGGACGGCTTCATCTATTACGCGCCGAATACGACGACAGGTATCTGGAAGGTCCCGGCAGAGGGCGGTGTGTCGGAGGAGGTGACGATTCCTTCGACCGAGGAACCCGTGGAGCGATCCCATCGTTGGCCTCAGGCCCTGCCGGATGGCAGGTCGATCTTGATGACGGTACAGCCCATGGGTGTGAGCTTCGACGAAGCCAATCTGGAGATCTTCGATCTCGAAACGGGAGAGCGAACCGTTGTTCATCGAGGAGGCTCCATGGGCAGAGTGTTGCCCACCGGACATCTGGTCTTCGTTCGGGAGGCGACTCTCTATGCGGCGCCCTTCGACATGGATCGGCGTGAGGTCCTGCGTTCGCCGGCACCGGTGATCGAAGATGTCGCATATGGCTCGGGGCATGGCGGCGCCTGGGTTGTCACCTCGGAGGAGGGCACTCTTCTCCAGGTCGCGGGTGGGGAGAGCTTCGAGATTCCCCTGGACTTCCTCAGGGTGGGCATGGATGGCTCGGAGGAGGTGCTGTCAGGATCGCGCTCAGCCTACCGAAACCCGAGGATGTCCCCGGACGGCAGTGCGGTTCTCTACGATGTCTCCCTCGAAGGAGCGGCTCCGGATATCTGGTCCCTCGATCTCGAGCGGGATGTCGCCACCCGATTGACCTTCTCCGAAGCGCCCGATTTCGCTGCGGTCTGGTCGCCGGATGGTGGCTCCTTCGCGTTCAGTTCGCGTCGCAGCGGGCAGGCCAATGTCTGGCTGAAGAGCGCCGAAGGGACCCGGGATGCGGAGCCGCTCTTCGAGAGCAGCAACTTCCAGCTCCCTAGCTCCTGGCATCCGAATGGGCGCCAGCTGCTGATCCACGAGAACAATTCACAGTCGGGGATGGATCTCTTGATCCTCGATGTCGAGACGAAGGAGATCGAGCCCTATCTGGACACGGAGTTCGGAGAAGAGAGCGGGGATTTCTCACCGGACGGTCGTTGGGTCGCCTACGAATCCGACGAGTCTGGGGAGGCAGAGGTCTACGTTCGCCCATTTCCCCTCGAAGCAGGGAAATGGCGGATCTCTTCGGCGGGTGGGTACGACCCGGTCTGGGCACCGGATGGTCGGACCATCTACTACCGCGGCAGCGACAACAAGGTCTACGGTGTGTCGGTAGCCGTAGACGGCTCGGACCTCAGCGTCGGCTCGGCTAGAGCTCTCTTCGACGATCGATACGAAGACTATCGGGGCCGCTCCTACGACATCGGTCCTGACGGCAGCTTCCTCTTCATGCAGGGCGAGGGAGCAGCCGTCGAGAAGCGCGACTTCCCGACAGTGGTCTTCAACTGGTTCGAAGAGCTCGAGCGTCTCGTCCCGTTGGAGCGGTAGACTTAAGAGAATGGTCGGCAGCACTCTGTCCCACTATCGCATTCTCGCCAAGCTGGGTGAGGGCGGGATGGGAGAGGTGTATCGGGCCGAAGACACCAACCTGAAACGCCACGTAGCGCTCAATCTGCTGCCGCCCGAGGTGGCCGGTAGCAGAGTAAAGCTCGAACGGTACCAGAGGGAGGCGGAGACACTCGCTGCTCTGGATCATGC
>JARFQS010000118.1 GCA_029287645.1 Thermoanaerobaculia bacterium
TGGGCTCGGAGATGTGTATAAGAGACAGGTCTTGCCAACTGCCCTTCCAGGGTCGGGCCATCACCCACCAGGAGAATGGAGGTCCCATCGTCTGCGGCAGCCTGATAGGCCCCGGCAACGACTGCGTTGGGGGCGAAGTCACCGCCCATAGCGTCGACGGCAATTCGCATCGTTTGCCCTATGGCTCTTGTGCTCCCACCGAGAGCGAACCTTGGCGTGACCCGGCCGATCGGACCCCACGCCTTCGGTCCGCCTGCTGTGAAGAGGAAATCGGCGGGAAGATTTTAGCAGAGACTACAACGATTCCTTGGGCTCGAAGACTTCCTGACCCTTGTAGTGTCCACAGTGACTGCAGGCACGGTGCGGGAGCTTGACCTCACCGCAGTTCGGACAGACGGATGTCGCGGGACGATCCAGCCCGTCGTGGGCCCTTCGCCGATCGCGCCTGGCCTTGGAGTGTCGCCGTTTTGGATTTGCCATGACTCGTTCAACCTCGTGTTCGGATATCGCTTGGACGCAGCTGGGGACTACCCGTCCCGCAGATTCTTCAACGCCTCCCACCGCGGATCCACCTCGACCTGATCGCAGCCGCAGGTCTCTTTGTTGCGATTCGCACCGCAGGTCGGACAGAGTCCCTGGCAGCTTTCGCTGCACAAGCTCCGCATGGGAATATTCAACTGTAGCTGCTCACGTACGAGCTGCAATGTGTCTATCTCCTCGCCTTCGACATAGACCGTTTCCAGATCGGCCTCGGTCAGCTCGATCTCACCTTCCGCCGCGACCGGTACCGCCCTCATCAGCCTGAGCCGGACCTGGCTCTCGACCGGCACGACCAGCGGCTCCAGGCACCGACTGCAAGACACGGTTTGCTCGTACTCCAGCCGACCGTCCAAACGGAAGCCACCTTCCTGGCGTTCAACGCTTCCCTGCCAGAGAATCTCACCGAGCCCTAGAAGCTCGGAGCGCTCGAGCGATTCAGCATTGAGAGTGAGCTGCTGGCGCCAGGCGAAGGGCTCTTCCCCTATCTTGTCCAGAGGAATCCGCATCATTCGAACCCTTGTCAGTCGGACCCTTCGGGCCGACGGGTGAGGCTACGGGATTCAGTCAGTTCTGTCAATCAGCGCCTCTGCTTTTCGAATCGCAATTCGAGACCAGGGGGCTCGCCCTCGATCCGGAGACTGAGAGAACCCGAGCTATCGAGCGATGCCAAGGAATGGGCCGCGACTGTCCACATGCGGACCTGCTCCGTTGCTGGCAGCGGAAGAGCGTTCTAGGCCCGAACCAAGCCATCCAGCGCCCCCCGGGCGGCGGCGAGATCCATCCAGATTCCGAGGTCCAGGGACTCCTCCTCCATCGGGCCCAGGAGATCGATGATCGACGAGATCTGGTCCGCAACGTCACGGATGGCGGATGGATCGTAGGCGGCCAGAGACCAGCCGCCGACGGCGGCCTCGGAAACCTCGAACCCGAGTCCGGACAACAGCTTTTCAGCCGGCAGAGGCCATCTCTCGCCCAGGCCTCGATGACCCACCACGGCACGAGAGATCTGCTCGGTCGCTCCTCCTTCGCCGGCAAGCAGCACGAAGGTCCTCAGCGTGGTGTCTCGAGGCGGTCCAGGATCGGCCGAGGCCGCGACCAGCGCCAACTCCGAAGGCACGATCTGGCGAGGCAGAGAGCCCGCCTGCCGTGGCACTTCAGGCCCGGTTTTCACGATCCGCCAGCCCGTCTCACCGACGTCCAGCCGGTAGAGACCACCCGGCACAGGCCCGAACGCTCGCTTCAGACTCAGAAGCGCATATGTCGGCTCGAGATCGGGTACAGGCCTCGCGTTGCCACTTTCGAAGCTACCCTGGGCCGCAAGCCACATCCCATCCCGCCACTCCACCTCGACAGTCCTACCCTGAAGCTCGACCGATCCCCCCGAGAGCCACGGATTGCCGGCCAGTTTTCCGGCCACTCGAGCGAGTCGGGCCACCAGCGGATAGACGCTGGCAGCCACCACGATGCGGTCCCCGTCTGGGCTTCCCGCGATGACCATGTCTCTCGCAGGCGGCAGGCGGAACGGACCGAAGGAAGGCAGCGTGGCCAGATCCTGAGCCAGGGCATACGACGAGACACCCGACAGACCGCGCAGATCGTCGGCGGCGCGCTCGAGAGCTCCCAGGTTCTGATGAGGAAAGGGAATCCACAAGCGCAACGGTACCTCGTCTGCACCCAGGAGAAATTGAGTCGTCGAGGCGCCCGGGGTCAGGCTCCCCGACCGGGCACGTGGCGCATACCAGTAGTACCAGTGACCCGACAGTGCCAGGACCACAAGGACCGAGCACCCTATCCAGAGCGACAATTTGACAGATCGATTCAACGCGCTTTGCCTCGACAAGCAACCCCTGCGGCTCATGTAGGATTCAAGCACGAGAGGAGGCCGTGATTATCCCTCTTCGACGGTCTCTCGAACCACGATGCCCGACCCCGAGCCCCAGGATATCGAAAGTAGCGAGCAGGCCATGGCCTTGTCG
>JARFQS010000127.1 GCA_029287645.1 Thermoanaerobaculia bacterium
TCGCTACGAGCCGCCGTTCATCGATATCACCAGCCACGGCTCACAGGTGAGCTACGAGGAGACGGAAAGCGGCATCCAAAGCAAGGTGAAGCGGAAGAGGCCGGGGACGATCGGTGTCTGTGCCCTGATCCAGAACAAGTACAACATCGATGCCGTGCCTCACGTCCTGTGCGTGGGCTTCACTCGCGAGGAGTCCGAGGACTTCCTCATCGAGCTCAACTATCTGGGCATCGACAACGTGCTGGCAGTGCGAGGTGACGAGAATGGCTTCAGGAAGCCGCTGCAATACGGACGCAGCGCCAATGACTACGCCGTGGATCTGGTCAGTCAGATAACGGCCATGAATCGTGGGCGGTATCTCGAAGAGGACATTCTGGACGCTGACCCGACAGATTTCTGCATAGGGATTGCGGGGTATCCGGAGAAGCACTTCGAAGCACCGAACCTGGAAACCGACGTGAGTCGCACCCAGCAGAAGGTCGATGCTGGCGGGGATTACATCGTGACCCAGATGTTCTTCGACAACCAGCGCTACTACGACTACGTCGATGCGTGTCGGCGACACGGCCTCGATATTCCCATCATTCCTGGGTTGAAGATCATCACGACAAAGAACCAGCTGCGCTCTTTGCCGAGCAAGTTCCACTGCGACATTCCGCAGGAATTCGCGGCCGAGATCGAGGCCGCAAAACCTGAGCACGTCATGGAAGTCGGCGTCGAATGGGCCTTGAAGCAGGCTCAGGACCTTCTCGATCACGACGTTCCCTCGCTACACTTCTACTTGATGCAGTCCTCCATGGCGATCAACATGTTGATGGGTCGTCTGAAGCGATAGTCTTCTGCGGAGACACAATGGTTCAGACCCTAGATCCGGAGGCGGCCCAGAGACTCCTCGAGCTGAAAGATCGGGCACTCTCGTCGACAGCCGAAGGCGTGACGATCTCCGACTGCAGCCTGCCGAACAATCCGATCATTTATGCCAATGAAGGTTTCGAGAGGATCACGGGCTACTCGATCTCAGACGTCGTCGGGCGCAATTGCAGGTTTCTCCAAGGTGCCGAAACGGATCCTGAGACTATCGAAGAGATTCGACGGGGGATCCGCGAAAATCGAGAAACGACCGTCGAGATTCTCAACTATCGCAAAGACGGCACCCCTTTCTGGAACCGCCTGTCCATAGATCCGGTTCGCGACTCCAAGGGCCGAGTCACCAACTTCATCGGCATCCAGGTCGACATCACCCAACGCCGTCTGGCCGAGGAGGCGCTGCAGCGCACCAAGGACGATCTCGAGTCCGCCAACGAGCGCATGCAACGAAACCTCCAGGCTGCCGTCAGGGTTCAGCAGGCTCTCCTTCCCAGGTCGGATCCCAATGTTCCAGGGGTGGAGTTCGCTTGGCGTCTCGATCCCTGCACGGAACTGGCCGGCGACTTCCTGAACTGCTACCGCCTGGGCGAGAACCTGGCTGGTGCCTACGTCCTGGATGTCAGCGGCCACGGGGTCGCAGCCTCGTTGCTGTCGGTCACCGTCAGTCGGATGCTCTCGGGTACCTCCCGACAGTCGGTCTTGTTCGATGCTGCAGTGACCCATGATGAGAACATGATCGTGTCGCCTCGCAGGGTCGCAGAGAAGCTGAACGAGCTGTTTCCGTTCGATCCCCGAACAGCCCAGTTCTTCACTCTGCTGTACAGCCTAGTGGATGCCAAGAATCGGACGCTGCGCTACGTCTCGGCGGGGCATCTGCCGCCGATCCGAGTGCCCAAGCGTGGTGAGCCGGCTACGCTCGCATCGGAAGGCCTGCCGATTGGCCTCTTCCCGGACTCCGCCTGGGAGGATCGGATGGTGCAGTTGGAGGTCGGTGATCGCGTCTACCTCTATACGGATGGTCTGGTCGAAGCCGAAAACCTCCAAGGCGTCGAGTTCGGTATCGATCGTCTGTCGGAGCTGCTGGCTTCCTTCCGGGCCCTGCCGCTCGACGCGGGACTGGATCGGGTGCTGCAAGACGTGGATGCGTGGACCGGGCCGCAGCCCCTGGAGGATGACGCCTCGATCCTCGCCTTCGAAATGGCAGATTGAGCCCCACAGGCTCATGTAGAGATTCGAAACCCTCGATTGACACGTTTGTCGGCCTCCACTAACCTTCCCTCCAGCATCCGGAGCGGTCCGGAGAGATCTGGACTCGGCAACCTGGAACGGACAGCCAAGGTGCCATCTCGCTGCCTTGCGGTTACGTAGGTGAGCGAGGATGCGGTCACCCTGCCACCTCTGGGCAGCACAGCCAGGCAGGGGGCAACCAAGTGTCCGACAGAGGAACCCGCTTCCGTGGTGCTTACGAAGCGGGTTGTTTTTTTGGTGCGAGTTGCCGCTGAAGGAGTGAACGAGCGATGAGCGACCTTCGATTCGATGTTCCGACTCCGCCGTGCCCCGACGATCGGTAAGCGCGCACGCAGGCCCTGCTGGAATCCATTGAAGAGCGGGTTCTGTTCATGGACGGTGCGACCGGAACGGGTCTCCAGAACGAGCACCTGACGGCTGAAGACTTTGGCGGCGCGGAGCTCGAAGGC
>JARFQS010000145.1 GCA_029287645.1 Thermoanaerobaculia bacterium
GAATTCGCGGTGGCGGTGTGGATGTCGAGGCCAAGCGTCGCAAGTTGCTGGGTGCTCGGGCCCGATGGGCGTCGGGCGACGGTGAGGCCCACATCGCCGCACATCTCGGCATCGGCGACGTGGGAGTCGTTCTCGAGTAGCTTCCTCGGATGGACAACCCCTTCTACTGAACAACCTGGTGAGATTTCGCACCTAAGCCCTACGAGATGATACTGTCGCGCGCGTAAACCCACTCTTTAAAAGGAGTCTCCGATGCGCAGATTCACTCTCTGGGTGCTCATGTTGGTCGCTGTAGCCCCTCTCTCCAGGGCACAGCAGAGCAACGAGGAGTACGTCTCCAAGATGGAGAAGGAACACGCCACCGATGAGCCGATCGCAAGCCCCGCATCACAAGTGGCTCCAGAGGTCGAGATCGTCGCCCAGGAAGGGACCTATGCCGGCATCGAGGGCAAGGACATCGTCGGTTACGTGGCGCACCCCAAGAGCGAGGTTCCCAGGGTGGGCCTGATCGTGATTCACGAGTGGTGGGGTCTCAACGACAACGTCAGGGCAATGGCCCGGCGTCTCGCGGGAGCGGGTTATCTGGCACTGGCCGTGGATCTCTACGAGGGTGAGGTGGCCCGAGATCGCGACCAGGCGAGCCGGCTGGCTCGGGGTAGCGGCGAGCGCACCGAGCAGATTCTCGACAACCTGGGGCAGGCCATCGAGCACCTGCGAAGTGCCGGCGCCGAGCGAATCGGCGTGATCGGCTGGTGTTTCGGAGGTGGTTGGTCCCTACGCACCGCCCTCGCATTTCCCGACAAGGTCGATGCCACGGTGATCTACTACGGGCGCCTGACGACCGACAAGGCCGAGCTCGAAGCTCTGTCGAGTCCGGTTCTGGGTATCTTCGGGGCGCTCGACAAGGGAATTCCCGTCGAGACGGTTCGAGAGTTCGAGGCGGCTCTGAAGGCGCTCGACAAAGAGGCGGCGATCCACATCTACGAGGATGCCGACCACGCTTTCGCGAATCCTTCGGGAACCCGCTACAACGAGGTGGCTGCGGAGGATGCCTGGGTCAAAACCCTGGCCTTCTTCGATGACAATCTGCGATAGACGGACTTTCTCAGGCTAGGGCCCGACGCCGAAATCCTCGGCAGGCAGTCCAATCTGCGAGCAAAGGGCTTCGATATCCGAGGGCTTCAGCCGCTCACTGCGACCCACGCCGGCCAGGAGAAGCACGCTCGTATCCAGCCTGCCACCGAACTCGTGCTCCAACTGGGCGAGAAACTCACCGAAGGTCGGACCACGCCAGGCTCCGGCGGCGGGAGTCGTAGCTCGGCCGAGCTTGGCCGCTCGCCTGCGGGATCTGTTTCTGCGGTGCCGCTGGGTCTGTCTCATGATGGCCTCGAACCTCCTCGTGACTTGCCTCTGAACGTCTATACGTAGTCTCCGGGTGAATCGTTCTGTTACAGGGCGCGTCGCTCGTTTCTTTCCCGCCTAAATATTGGAGCAAGAAGCACGCCAACTTCAGGTAGTCTTGCACCCAAGAAGGCGAAAGTCAAGCGTAAGTCGTGCCGAAAAGCCCCCTTCCGGTGGCCAACCTTCACTTAATTCGAGTAGAGATCCTCCACCCAGGTGCGAAACCAGGCTGGACGCAGGAGAAGTAGGTAGGCGGCAAACAGGCCGGTCAGCGGGATAGCGAAGATGACCAGGTCGACTGCGACCAACAACAGGGCCAGTACCCAGCGATCCGTCGAGCTCATCTCGGCTTCTCCTTCCGTCCTAGAGCGGAATCCGGCTGGCGGCGTCGGCCTCCAGCGGGTCATCGGCCAGGCCCCGCTCGTCTCGCAACAGCGCCGCATGGGCGATCATGGCGGCGTTGTCTCCCGAATACCGGAGAGCAACGAGTCGCAGGTCCACATCATTGTTTTCAGCCCAGGCCTCGAGACTGGGCCTCAGGAGCCGGTTCGCCGCAACCCCGCCCGACACTGCGAGTTGGCGGAAGGGCCGCTGCTCGAGGAGTCTCGCCAGACGATCCACCAACTGTCCCACGGCGGCACGTCGGAATCCCGCCAGCAGATCCACCACATCCCTGGGCACCTCCGGTTCCCTCGTCTCGCCCAGGTAGGTTTCGACTCCAGCCGACTCCAGCCTCTGGATCTCGACCAGCGTCTGGCTCTTGAGTCCCGAGTAGGAAAAATCGAGGCTCCCATCCGAGCAGAGAGCGACCGGGAGTGGGAATCTCTCACCATCCCCAATTTCTGCCAGCTGGTCGACCAGAGGACCCTGCGGGTAGGGGAGGCCCAAGCGCTTGCCCACCTTGTCGAAGACCTCTCCCATGGCATCATCCCGGGTCTCGGCCAGCGTACTCGTTTCGCCAGCTTTCACCTCGTATAGCGCGGTGTGTCCGCCCGAGACCACGAGGCCGATGAACTCTTCGGGCGGCCTCTCCGCTTTCTCCCCAGTGGCCTCGAGAAACGGCGAGAAGAGGTGGCCCTCCAGGTGATGTACAGCGTGAAAGCGGCTTCCCTGTGCGTAGGCGATGGCTTTTCCCAGAGAGAGCCCCACGAGAAGCGAGCCGATCAGGCCGGGGCCCTTCGTGGCTGCCACGATGTCCACGTCACCCAGAGTCACGCCAGCCTCCTGCAGGGCCGCTTCACTGACCGCCGGCCAGTTTCGAAGGTGCTCTCTAGAGGCGATCTCGGGGACCACGCCACCGAAGGGTCGATGGGCCTCGAGTTGGCTCGACACCGTCGACGACAAGACACGACCGTCCCCTGCCACCACCGCACACGCGGTGTCGTCGCAAGAGGTTTCGATCCCCAGGGCTATTGGTCTCGTCACGCTCATCTCAACCGTGAGTAGCCTAGCATCGGCTGCAAACGATACTGATAGAATTCTCCCCTCGCCGAGAAGGTCCGCCTACCACCATGTCCATCCCCCTTGCCCTCAACGGAGTAGGTCGCATAGGCCGCGCGCTGCTGCGCGTCGTGGTCCAGAGGCCAGGACTCGAGCTCGTCGCGGTCAACGACCTGGCCTCGGCTTCAAAGCTCGCCAATCTGGTGGCTCGCGACACGATTCACGGACCTTTTTCCGGCACAGTGGAGGCCTCCCCTGATGCACTCGTGATCGATGGTCGGCGCATTCCCGTCTTCAACGAATCCGACCCACAATTGATTCCTTGGCTCGACCTCGAGCCCCGTGTGATCGTCGATGCCACCGGTGCTTGTCTCGACCGGGACTCTGCCGCGGCGCATTTTCGCGGCTCGGTGGAGAAGGTGGTGGTCTCCGCCAACGCCAAGGGAATGGACCTGACCCTATGCATGGGGATCAACCAGGCGGCCTACGAGCCCCAGCATCACCATCTCTTGAGCGGTGCTTCTTGCACGACCAATTGCCTGGCCCCGATGGTCAAGGTCCTCGATGACCGGTTCGGCCTGCGACGAGGCTTGTTCAACACCGTCCACAGCTACAACAACGATCAGCGACTCCTGAGCTATCCGCACTCCGACCCGAGGCGAGCGCGCACCGCAACGCTCAACATGATCCCGACCTCGACGAGTGCCAGTCAGGCCATCCACCGGATCTTGCCCGGCTTCGAGGGCAGAATCGACGGCTTTGCCGTCCGGGTCCCGACTCCGAATGTCTCTCTGATCGACCTCGTGGCGGACCTCGAGGCGCAACCGGAGCCGGCCGAGGTCAACCTGGCATTCTCGGAGGCCGCTCGCGGCGAGATGGCGGGTATCCTGGCAGTGACCGAGGAGGAGTTGGTGTCGAGCGACTTTCTCGGCGACCCCCACTCCGCGATCCTCGATCTGTCATTAACCGTCACCGTCGAGGGAGGACTGACCCGCATCGTAGCCTGGTACGACAACGAGTTCGGACACGCGAGTCGCCTGGCGGACACCGTCGAGTTTCTCGGAGAAACTCTCTAGCCGCCCCGCGGTTCGCAATTCCACAAGAATGGAGAAGTGACCATGACGGACATCCTGAGCCTCGACGATCTGGACCTGGGCAGCCTCGAGGGTGTCGCAACGCTGATTCGGGTGGACTTCAATGTGCCCCTTGCCGACGGCAGGGTTATGGACGACACCCGCCTTCGAGCGGCACTCCCCACCATCCGGGAGCTCCAAGACGCCGGCGCGCGGCTCCTACTCATGTCCCATTGCGGACGACCGAAGGGCCAGGTCAAGCCCGAGTTCTCTTTGCGGCCAGTGGCCAGTGCCCTCGGAGAGCTTCTCGGTGAGGAGGTGGCGTTTGCCGAGGACTGCGTCGGACAGCCGGTACGAGACCAGTTGCAGGGCCTCCAGCCGGGTCGAGTCTGCCTGCTCGAGAACCTGCGCTTCCACCCTGGCGAGACCACCAACGATCCCGAGTTTGCGAGCCGCCTGGCAGAGCCCGGCGAGGCTTATGTCAATGATGCGTTCGGAACCGCCCATCGTGCTCATGCTTCGGTGGTCGGCGTCGCCGAGCGTATCGAGCGCAAGGCCGCCGGCCGTCTCATGGTCAAAGAGGTACAGGCGCTCGGCAACTTGCTGGGTGAGCCAGAGCGCCCCTTCGTCGCCATCGTCGGGGGCGCCAAGATCGGGGACAAGGTCGCCACCGTCAGCAATCTCCTGGACCGGCTCGACGTCCTCGTCCTGGGTGGAGGGATGGCCAACACGTTTCTGGCGTCCCTCGGCTACGAGCTCGCCGACTCACTGGTCGAGAACGACAAGCTCGACGTAGCCAGAGACATTCTGCATCGCGCCCAGGCAACCCAGATCCAGGTCCTGCTTCCTGCGGACCTCGTGGTGACAGATGATCTGGACAATCCGCAAATGATCGAGACAACAGGGGCGGGTGAGATCCCCGAGAGCTCCAAGGCCGTCGACATCGGCGAGCTCGCGCGACAGGCCATTGGCGAGGCTCTCGCAGGCTCCAAGACCGTCCTCTGGAACGGCCCGATGGGTGTCTTCGAGAAGCCCCCCTTCGACGCCGGGACCGTCGCCGTGGCCGAGGCTCTCGCGGAGTGTGACGGCTTCACCGTGGTGGGCGGTGGCGAAACCGTCGCGGCGGTTCGCCGGGCAGGTGTGGCCGAACGGCTGAGCCACATCTCCACCGGTGGCGGAGCCTCTCTCGAATTCCTGGCCGGCAAACCCCTGCCGGGCCTAGCAGCCCTGGAGAAGAGTTCATGAGCCCGAATCGACGCAGACCCCTGGTGGGTGGAAACTGGAAGATGCACTTCCTTCGGGAAGATGCCACGAATTTCTGCGGAGCGTTTCTGGCCGGCGGCGCCCTGCCGGCCGATGTCGTGCTCTTTCCGTCCTTTCCGCTGCTTCCGACAGTGGCCGAAGCTCTGGAGGGCACCGATGTCGGGTGCGGTGGCCAGGATCTCCATCCGGAGGACAAAGGCGCTCATACCGGAGATGTATCGGGGCCTCAGTTGGTCGACGCAGGTTGCAGCTGGGTCCTCTGCGGCCACAGCGAGCGGCGTCACGACCACGGCGAGAGCGACGAGCTCGTGCGCCAGAAGGCGGTCGCCGCTCTGCGCTACGGCCTGACGCCCCTGATCTGCGTTGGAGAGACCCAAGCCGAGCGACAGGCTGAGCGTACTTTCGAGGTTCTCGAACGCCAACTCCGCGCCGCATTGTCCGAGGGCCCCGCGACCTTCACGCTGGCCTATGAGCCGGTCTGGGCCATCGGAACCGGCGAGACGGCGACCCCTGAGATCGCCCAGGAGGCTCACCGTTTCCTGCGCGACCGGCTCACGGAGATGCTGGGAGAGGCCGCGGCACAAGCCAAGCGAATCCTCTATGGCGGCTCAGTGAACCCCCAGAATGCCGACGAGTTGATCTCGAAACCGGACCTGGATGGCTTCCTGGTGGGAGGCGCCAGCCTTGACCCGGAGAAATTCCTCGCTATCATTCGCAGCTGCGGCTCGGATTCTTGAGCCCGGGAGGTAATACCTGTGATCTATGTTCTCTATGCGATTCACGTCGTCATCTGTCTGTTCCTGATCCTCGTCGTTCTGCTGCAACAGGGCAAAGGGGCGGACCTTTCGGTGTTCGGCGGCGGCAGCACACAAGCCGCATTCGGAGCGCGCGGCGCTGCGACCATCCTTCACAAGATGACCGTGGCGGGCTTTGTCGGCTTCATTCTCACCACCATGGCCATCGGCTTCCTGCAGACAGGAAGCAGTCAGAGCTCCGTCATGAGCACCGTCGAGGAGGAGGCGTCGGAACCGGTTCCCGCACCCTCCACCGACACGGGCACCGGCACCGATTCCGAGGAGCCCGTCGAAACTTCGACGCCAGAGCCTGCCGTCGAAGAGTCCGATGCGGCAACCACGCAGGAAGATGCACCTTCAGAGGAGACACCGCCGCCACCGGAAGGGCAATAACCTGCCTACGCCTTGCCGCGAGGAGCTTGTCCGTAGTGGCCCTGGAACTTGCTAGAATTCCTGACTGCGCCGAAGTGGCGGAATTGGTAGACGCGCACGCTTGAGGGGCGTGTGGGGCAACCCGTGCCGGTTCGAGTCCGGCCTTCGGCACCATCTCTTCCTCCCTATGACCGAAAGCACAACCAGCGGCGACTCGGCACCACCCGCGGGTGCTCCGGTTGCGGCGCCACGCGTTCTTCCCTCTCGAGAGGAGATTGCCGAGTGGGCACAGGGCGCGGAATCGTCCTCTCTCGGGGCCCTGTTCTCCGAGCTCCCCGTGGCGAAGTTCGACGCTCTGATGATGCAGATTCGCAAGGACGAGCTTCTCCCCCAGCATTGGCAGGTCATCGGGGACCGCACCTTGCCGGACGCGGCCGTGTTCGAGTCCTACCCGGAGATCGCCCGACTGCAGGCCGCCGCCAACGACTCCGAGACTGCCAGCAGACAGATCGAGGCCTTGCGGACCGCCTGGCAGGAGTTGGCGGGTAAGCAGCCGGCTCTGTGGACGACGAGCGACCTCTTCGTCGCCCTGCGCCGGATCCTCGAGCGCGACCTGCCTGTGGATTACAACGATCTGCTGACCGCAACACGAGAGGTCTGGAGCGGCCTCACTCTGCCCCATGGCAGAGCCCAACTGGAGACCCTCTGGGCCTGCCTGGATCTGATCCGCCAGAAGACGAAAAAATAGGCCGACTGGTGCTTGCCCTGGCCTGCAGGGCTCTTCCTATTCGGCCCGCTTGGCCGACAGGATGATCACCTTCTCGTTCGGAACATCGCGGAAGGGGCCCACGGTTCCCGTGGGAGCCTTGGCGATGGTGTCGACCACATCCATACCGTCCACCACCTTGCCGAAGACCGTGTACCCCCATCCACGAGGCGTCTTGTCCATGTGGTCGAGAGGTGCGTTGTCCACCGTGTTAATGAAGAACTGTGAGGTCGCGCTGTGGGGATCGTTGGTGCGAGCCATGGCCACGGTGCCGCGCGAGTTCTTCAGGCCGTTGTCCGCCTCGTTGGGCACCCCGTTCTTCGTCGGCTTCTTCATCATGTCCTCCGTGAAGCCGCCACCCTGGATCATGAAGCCGTCGATCACCCGGTGAAAAATGGTCCCGCTGTAGTAACCCTCATCCACATAGCCGAGGAAGTTCTCGACCGACTGTGGCGCCTTGTCGGGATAGAGCTCCAGGATGATGTTGCCGTGGTTCGTCTCGATGACGACGCGGGGTGCTTCTGCGGCGCTCTCGCCTCGGGCGATCTGGGTCAGCCCGACGACACCCAACAAACAGAGGATCGTGGCTCGCATTGCGGCTCCTTTCATTTTCTGTTCATCTCCTGTTCACGTGTTCTCTTCCCGCCCAGCCCGACATTCATCACAAGGGCAGATGTTGCGCAGGAAATCGAATCGGTAGATGCCGGTGGAGTGGGCGTCCGACCAGTGGAACGAGATAGCGTAGTTTCCAACAGGACGGATGGTCAGCGGCTCCACCGGGCTCTCGGGGGGTTGAAACTCGACTTTGTGAGCCCCATGGCCCTGGCAACCGGCGCATGGACAGTAACCTCGCAGATAGTCGTACCCGTACTCGGCCTCGTGCCCATCACTCCACAGGATCCGCACGGTTCGTGTCTCGGACCGCCGCTCGATCTCTGTGGGAAGGACTCTCGTCATGGCCATGGGTGCCCGATGGCTGCGGGCGCGGCGTATGCTAGCACCAGTCCGACTCGGCTTGCTGCGCAGCTTGGCTCAGGCTTGGGATTGGCGATTCATCATGGAGGATCGAGGGTGCCGGCCTCGGTCCACGGCCCACAGCGCACCCGGCGCCGGGCGCTCCGCCAGCCGCCTTCGAGCGCACCGTACTTCCTGATCGACGCCACCGCATAGTGACTGCAGGTGGGCTCGAATCGACACCGAACACCGGCCTTCGAGAGTCCCGGTGAGACACCTTGCTGGTACAGACCGATACCCTGCACCATCAGCCAGGCGGTCCACTGATCACGGGGTTCTCGCGTCGAGTCCCAACCCAGAGCCACGAGCACGACGATCAGGGCGGCGGCCTTGATCCGCCCTCGACCGCGGGTGCGCGGCGTCTCCCTTTCGGCAGACAGGTCCGGAGAGGGGTTCGGCAAGTCGTTCTCGGACAGCGGGCCTCAGGTACCGTTCGCCACCAGATAGGCCCAGTTCGCGACGATGACGAGCAGGAGTCCAAGTCTCTCGACGGGCCGCAGGTCCCAGCGAGGCTCCCGTGGCGGATGACCCGCGAAGGTCGATACGCCGGCAACCAGGCCCCCTAGAACCAGGACCATCATCAAGACAGTTGCCAGTGGATTGATCCTCAACGCCGAAGCGACATCCAGGTTGGAGAGCTCCAGGGCCGCCCGCGTGACCCCACAGGTTGGACAAGGCAACCCGAGAAACGACTTGAATGAACAACCCCGGAGGGTCTGCGCGAATTCATCAGCGCGGGTTGCGAGCAACAACAGAGAGGCGGCGACTGCCCCCCAAAGCAGTCCCAGATGCCGCTGACTGGTCTGCGATCCTTCCATCAACCCTGCGTGGCAAATGCCGCCATCAATCCGGCTCCCAGCGTCATCAGGAAGAAGACGACGCACAGGCAGCACAGGGCCAGCGGGATGAGGAGTGCGGCAATTGCCTGACCCTGAGTGCTCTTGTGCAGGCTGGTGATGCCAATGACTCCGAGAACGATCGACCAAACAAGGGTGATGACGCTGCCGAGCACCGGAACGAGACTCCCCAACTGTGCGACCGTCGTGTACGACACGACCCGGAACGTCCCCTCGAACCCCGCTGAGGAGTGCTTCAGCCCCCCGACCAGGACGAGGCACAGGTGGAGAAGTGCACTCCAGATGAAGAGCGCCACCAGGATGTAGACCGGCGCGAGGATCAGGCTGAGAACCAGGCCGAACGACGACCCTCCGACCAGAAAGGGGAGCTGATCCCGCAACTCCGGCGGAAACGTCGAGAGAATCGACATCCCGAAAAGCGTCTCCCAGATCTTGGCGATCAAGACACCGACCCATCCCACGACGATCGCGAAGAGCAGAGGGCTCGCGTAATCTCCCTTCCGGCGGGTCTGGCCAAAGGCCTCTACCGGGGATACGACGAACAGCTTCAACGCCTCCACAAAACCCTGCCCTGTTCCCAGTTCATCGCGGCGTTCCCAGGGGTTACCCCGGGGCTCGTTGTCACCACCAAGCGGACCGGAGGGCGGTGGGCCTGTCGTGCTGATCTCGTCACTCATCGGATGATTCCTCCACTCGGATGTGTCGAGAGGCCTCGGCCTAGAACTTGTCAGCGAAGTCGCTGAGCCAGGGCACCATGAACCTCTCACCCTTGATTCCCTTGGCGATGGCCACGACGCGAACGACCAGGAATCCGAAGAAGATCACCGGCAAGAAGAGAACAAAGAAGCAGCCGATCCCGGTGCTCGTGATGGCGCTCGCGAGGAACCAGAGAACAAACTCGGCCACGGTCAGCACCAGGCCGTTCTTGGCGTGCCACTGAACCTCTTTGTCGTCCTTATCCACCAAAAGCGGGATGAGAGCCAGGATCCAGAGGTACGACAAGACGATCATCACCGTACGATTCGTCGAATCCGACGTCTCGGATGTCGATGGAGGAGGTGTTGGGTTCGGGGCCTCTTCCTGCGGTGCATCGCTCTGCGGGGTTTCTTGATCACTCATCGCACTACCTCCTTTTTCCAGATCGGGTAACGCTGGTTCGCCGCGAGTTCGACAGCTCGGCCACCATATCTCAAAGCCCTATCGGGCGCTCGACGGAGCGTAGAGGAAGTCTACCGTCCCGCGGGCCTACTCGCCAGGAAGAGTCGCCTTGGCGCCGACATTCGCGAGCCTCTCCTCGAGCCACTCCAGCCGGTCGAAGGCGACCTCGAGGGTCAGCTCCACCTCTTGGTCCGCATAACGCTCGGCCACGATCTCTACGTCGGGCGGATGGACCCACCGTTTGAGCTCTCCAAACCGTACGTACGGCACGACGACGTCCAGCGAGACGGTAGGTACACGCTGCACCGTCGGCAACTCCTCGAGTGCCTGACGCACGGCCTGTGAATACGCTCTCGCCAATCCGCCCTTGCCCAGCTTCACGCCTCCATACCAACGGATCACGATCGCCAGCACATCCGACAACTCGGTGCCGCGAAGGACCTGCAGCATGGGTGGGCCCGCAGTACCGGCAGGCTCCCCCGCATCCGAGCGCCCTTCGATGGGCGGCTGGCCGATTCGCCATGCCCAGCAGACGTGTGTGGCGTCGTTGTTCTCGGTCGTCAGGCTCTTCAGCCGCTGGCGAGCCGCCGCCTCGTCCTCGATGGGCTCGACGATGGCCAAGAACCTCGAGCCCTTTTCGCGGAGCTCACAACGAGCACTCCCGGCTGGCGCCTTGTAGGGCTCCACGCTCGTCGTCATGGGACCTAGTCCTCGACAACCCGCCGATAGATACGTCGATATTGTCGAACCACAGAGGCTTCATCGAAACGTTCCACGGCCCAGCTCCGAGCGGCCTCCCCGAACTGGCGGCGCAATTCATCGTCTTCCAACAGCTTGATCGCCGCCGCGGCCATTCCGTCGATGTCACCGACCGGCAGCAGGAACCCGTTCTCCCCTTCGCGAACGACCTCGGGCAACCCACCGACCTCCGTCGCGATAACCGGCACCTCGCACGCCAGGGCCTCTAGAGCGGCCAGGCCAAAGGACTCGGTCTCGGAAGGCAGCAGGAACAGGTCCGCTCCCACCAGGACCTCTTCCACCAACGGCAGGTTGCCGATGAAGGTGATGGAGTCGCAGATTCCACACTCCCGACAGTGCTGTTCGACTTTCGGTCGATCCGGACCATCGCCGACCAGGAGCAACCTCGCCGACATCTTCCTGCGCACCTGGTGGAAGATCTCCACTACGTCGAAGACCCGCTTCACGGGACGGAAGTTCGAAATATGAACCAGGACCTTTTCGTCCTCGCGACTCCATCGCAGCGCACCCGGATGGGATCGAGCCTTCTCGTAGCGTCTCGGGTCGATGAAGTTGGGAACCACCTCGATGTGATTGCCGATGCCGAGTTGATCCTGGGTCGCCTTGCGCAACGCATGGGAGACCGCGGTCACCGCATCACTCTTGACGATGCCAAAGCGCGTGGTCTCGAGATAGTTGGGGTCGTTGCCCACCAGGGTGATGTCCGTGCCGTGAAGCGTGGTGACCACCTTGAGGGGCTGCGGCTCGAGAATCTCCCGGGCCAGCACCGCAGAGACCGCATTGGGCACCGCGTAGTGGACGTGAATCAGATCGAGTCGCTGATGTCTCGCCACCTCGACGATCTGCGTGGCCAGCGCCAATGAGTAGGGTGGATACTCGAAGAGCGGATAGTGGGGCACTACGACCTCGTGGTAGAAGAGGTTGGCATTGATGAACGACAGGCGTGACGGTAGGGCATAGCTGATGACATGAACTTCGTCGCCCTCTGTCGCCAGGGCCATCGCCAGCTCGGTCGCGACGATGCCGGAGCCGCCGAAGGTGGGGTAGCAGCTGATTCCGATCCTCACCGCAGGCCCCCCGGCACCAGAGTCCAGGGATCGGCCACGGCCAGGGGCAACCGGCTCCAGAACGGCTCACCATAGGCGGCACCCACCGCCAGACCATAGTGCCGTGCTCGGCCCTCGACAGCCGCCCGGAACTCTGGCGACGCCACTTTGGTGAGAGGCTCGTCACGGCTGCTTCCGGGCTGATGCAGCTGACTCCCATAAGCCGTCAGCGCTTCCAGTTTTGTCTGCCAGGTGGAGCTGACATCGACTATGAAGCTCGGTTCGAACGGGTCATGCTGCATGTAGGAAAACACCGCAGCCGGCCTGTGGGGTGCGGAGTCTCCTCGGCTGCCCAGGCCGGCATAGTAGGCCGACGCAGCCACGAGTCGATGTGCCCTCCCATGATCGGGATGACGGTCGGAGGGGCTCGGGCCGAGGATCAGATCGGGTCGGTAACGACGGAGCACCTGGATCAGGGCATCTTCCTCGTCGGGCCCGGTGCGGAGGCCGCCGTCACCGCAATCGAGAAACACCAACTTCTCGACCTTCAGCAGGGCCGCCGCGGTCTCTGCTTCGCTGCGTCGCTCTTCCACAGTACCCCGGGTTCCAGCCTCGCCACGGGTCAGGTGAACGATGCCGACCTTCAGACCCCGCTCCGTCAGAAGGGCCACCGTGCCGCCACAACCCAACTCGACGTCGTCCGGGTGAGATCCGATCGCCAGAACATCCAGCTTCATGCTTTGCTCCCAGAACCATTCATCATATTCCGCCCTTGCTACGGACGAATGACCTGCAGGGTTATAGGGTCCTGCTCATCGAGTTGGTCCAGCAACGCCTCCGAGAACTCTCGACCGTACTTGCCGGGGTAGTGAGCGGTAGCGATGACACGCTCCTGTAGCTGGCCCAGCGGCCGAATGGTGTTGCGCAGAGTTTCGAGCCGCTGCCTCGCCATCTGGTCGCGCCTCGCCGAGGCGCCTTTCACTTTCCCGCCGAATGCGTCCAGGGCTCGCTTCATCTGCTCCCCTGTCTTGCGCCATGGGCCGGCGAGGCCGGCGTCCAACTCCAGAGCGGGGGCCTCCAAGCCGGTCAGCAGGGTCTCCAATTGCGCCCTGGCGGGTCCGAGGAACTCTTCCCCGGCGCTACCCGCGAGGTGGTCATCCATCTCCAGACTCGGGTCCACCAGCTGCGCGAGGGTCGCGCCGCTGCCCTCCAACTTCTTCGCAAGATGTCCCTCGATCACCAGCGCCTGAGGGCGAAGAGCGATCGCCGGTGGCTCGATCTCGAGAAGGGAGTACAGGGGAGCTACCTGTGGAAGGTACGCCATCTCGCCCGGGCCCAGGACCTGCAGGCCCGTTCCGAAGACCGCATCCTGAACTACCGATCGAGCCAGAACACCCGCACTGACAACTTCAGGCTCCTGCTCGAGAGTCTCCATCAACCAAGCCACATCCCGTTCGACGACTGGAGTTCCGCGCAACCTCAGTCCCTCCTCACCCTGCCACTCGATCCGTCGACGCTCGCCGTCGTGCAGCAGAAACAAGGGGCTGGCACCCGGCTGAGGTCGCACCTGTAGAGGGAATCCTGCGGCCTCGATGACGCGGTCCCGTTGACTTGCCGCTTCGGCGACATCGGCGCGCCGCTCCACGAGACGGCGCATCCACGGGGCCTCCGCACGCTTCAGCTCCGGCAGCAAAGAGTCGACCATGAGCGGAGCCCGAGTCCCGAGCAGGTGCACCAGGAGCTCCGCAAACGCCGTCCCGAAGTCATTCTCGGGCCGATACCACTGACCCATCTGGTCGATCCAGGCGCTGAAGTTCTCGCCGGGGATGGCCTCTCTCAGCTCCACCAGAACCCTCTCGACTTCCTTCCCCAATGAACGAAGGCCCATGGGCCGAAGTGGTGCCGGATCCTCACCCAGGTCGAATGTCCGCGGTCCGTCGTGGGCGAAGAAAGTGGCCCGGGAGGACTCCTTGAAGTCATGGTCCTCTGTGGCGATCCAGAAGAGAGCCACGGCTGGCTGACCCGCCTGTTCCAATCGCTCGGCCCAACGCACGGCTGCCACCGCCTTGGAAAGACTGTACAGCGGCCCACCGAAAAGGCCAGGCTGCTGCCCCGTGATCACCACGAGCGTCTCTGGCGCGGCCAACTTCCGGCCCACTTCTCGTGCCGCCGGATGGCCGTACTCTTCGTTGGCCGTCGTCAGGGCCGCGCCGAGCTCTCGGCGATCAGCGGCTGGTTGTAGAGCTGAAGGAAGAGGGGAGCCTGGAGCCTGAAATCGGACAGGCGACAAAAGCCCGACCTCGGAACCGTCGAGAAGGGCGCCCACCAGGGGGGGCAGCAGGCCGTTCTTCAGGAGGTCTAGGGCCATGTCGTCATGCGGGCTTGGTGCCGACGAGAATGAGTCTCTCGCTGTCACGGGTGAAGTCCTCTCCCTGGAAGCTGCCGTAGAGGGCCCCAACCTCGAGGCCAGCTTGCTCGAGGCCGCTCAACACCTCCTCCTGTTCGTAGGCTCGCACACTCTCGACGAAGGTCTGAACGGGATGGTCCGGCGAATGGACGCGAATTCGCTTGTTCACCCTTTGCGTCGAAGCATCGAACCATCGCTGGATCTCGGCCGTGTAGCCCTTCAAATCTCGTTGCTCTCGCTCGACGAGGTTGGCAACCACCTGGTCTCGGTTGAAGAGATCGATCAGGAAACCTCCCCCGGGCTCGAGGATCCTCGCAATCTCTTCGAGCACCCTGAAGTTCTCCTCTTCGCTCTCGAAGTATCCAAACGACGTGAAGAAGTTGAGCACTTGCCAGAAGGTGTCGTCCGAGAAGGGAAGGCAGCACATGTCTCCCGCCACCCTGGGCAGATGAGGGGCCTGGGTCAGCAAGGTCAGGGACAGATCGAAGCCCAGGGCCCGAAACCCTCTTTGCCTCAAGATCTCAGTGTGGCGGCCAGCTCCACAAGCGAGGTCCAACACGGCTCCTCGCGGGTTCTCGCCCAAAGCTCGCTCTACGAAGTCGACATGGGTCTCGGCCTCACCCCGGTTGCGGTGAGCGTAGAGCTCCAGATACTCCGCGCCGAACCACTCCTTGTACCAAGCCACGAGCGAATGATATCGACCTGTCTCTTATACACATCTGACGCTGCCGACGATCC
>JARFQS010000167.1 GCA_029287645.1 Thermoanaerobaculia bacterium
TCAGATGTGTATCAGAGACAGCTCGCACCCCGTCGCTCGGGCCATGAACCCGACTCCGAAGACGATCGAGCCGGGGGAAATGGCCACGGCCGCGCTGGCTCAGATGCAGGAATACGGCATCATGGCGATGCCCGTCGTGGCAGCGGACGACCGATTGCTGGGAATGGTCCACCTGCACGACCTTCTGCGGGCGGGGTTGAGGTGAGCAGGCCGTGGAGCTGGCCCTCCCGGGGCACGTCTGGTGGTGCGGCGCTCGCTCTCTTCTGCCTGCTGGTGATGGCCGGCTGTGAGGAGGAGAGCCAGAAGCCGTTGGCTTCGGAGACCTTGCTGGGTCTCGAGGCCGACCAGGTGCTGGTGGGGGTGGAGATGAACCTGACCAGAGCCGGCGTACGGAATGGCATTCTCGCGGCGGACACGGCCTTCAGTTTCCAGGAGGAGGGCCTGCTCCGGTTGCGCAATCTGGTGATCACCTTCTACGGCAGCACCGGGCTCGAAGAGGGGGTGTTGACCGGCAGAGAGGGTGAGTACTGGTTCGAGACGGGAGACGTCGAAGTCAGGGGTGGGGTCGAGGTCACCGAGGCCGTGGGGTCCAAGCGTCTGGTGACCGAGAGGCTTCGGTACGCCGCGAGGGCGGACTCGCTCTACGGGGACACGGCGTTCGTGCTGTACCGGCCGGGTCTGGAGATGAGGGGGGCCAGTTTCGTCAGCGACGCGGAACTCGAGAACGTGCAGAGCCTCGATCCGAGCTTCGTTTCGGAAGGGAACCCTGCCGCCGCCCGGCGCGCGCCTCCTGAATGATCATCAGCTGCTACCCACGGGCTCCGTCTCGATGAGTCTTCCGCGTATCCGGGCCGTGTTGGCAATTCTGGCGGTCCTGGCATTGCCGGAATCGGCCGGTGCCCAGGGCGCTCCAAGCTGTCAGCTCAGGGTCCGCGTGGTTCAGGCCTCCGGATCCGGGGGGCAGCCGAGAAGCAACATGCTGGCGGTCCCGGGTTCCGAAGGGCAGTACGCGATGCATCTGGGGGGTGGACTGGTCATCGGTCAGTGCGGCGATGCTACCATGACCGGAGATAGCGCAGTTCACCTGGAACACCGAGCTGAAGCCCGGATGATCGGGAGCGTCCGCTACCGGGACACGACCCGGGTTCTCGACGCGGATACGGTGACCTATTATGGGATGACGGACCGTGTCATCGCGGTGGGCGATGTGCGGCTGGAGCGCCTTCGGTCCGGTGCCACCCTGGAAGGGCCCCGCGTCGACTTCATGCGCACTCCGCTGCAGGGAAACCGCACGATTGCCACCGGAAGGCCCCACATGGTTTTGCCGACCGGCGGGCCGGGCACGGAGCCGTTCCTGGTCGATGCCGACCAGGCCGAGTTTCTGGGAGAAGATCGGGCATTCGCCCGTGGAAACGTCGAGATCCACAGGTCGGACCTGGATGCAACCGCCGAGAGTGCCCGTTTCGACGCGGATGGCGTAGGAGTCCTGTATGGGCGGCCGATCATTCGAGGCGAGGGGTTCGAGCTCACCGGTGACAGCGTGGTGGCTCGCTTCGCCGACGATGAGCTTCGAGAGGTACGATCGTTCGGCGAGGCGGAGGCGACCGGAGAGGACTTCGAGCTTCAGTCCGATCTCGTGACGGCCGAGTTCAGGGGAGGAGAGGTCGAGCGACTGTGGGCGTTCGGCGAGGGACGGTCGATCGCGGTCTCGGGGAGCTTCCAGCTCGCAGGTGACTCGATCGAGTTCTCCCTCACGGCGGGTCGGATCGATTCGATAGCCTCGGTAGGGGATGCATCCTCCGTCGAGACGGTGCCGCACGTACCTGGAGAGCCACTGGTCGAGGCAGCCAAGGACCTGGACCCGGGCTCGAACTGGCTTACGGGAGACACCATCCGAGCCTTCTTCAGTGTCGCTCCGGCCGACTCACTTCTCGCCCAGCCGCAGGCGGACCCGACGCCTGAACGAATCATGGCCCTGGGCAGTGCGAGGTCGTTCTACGCCTCCGTTCGTGACACCACCCGGTCCGAAGCGCCATCCCGGAACTACCTTCTGGGCAACCGGATCGAAGTGCTGTTCGAGGATGGGGAGCCCGCTCAGGTGATCGCCAGAGATGCCATAGGCATTTACCTCGAGCCCTCAACGGAAGGAGAAGGCGGTTGAGCACCAGGAGCGTCCTCAGGGCCGAAGGCCTGGTGAAGGCATTCGGAAAGCGGCGTGTGGTCGACGGTGTCGATCTCGAGGTCCACCAGGGCGAGATCGTGGGGCTACTCGGCCCCAACGGGGCGGGGAAGACCACCACCTTCTACATGATCGTGGGGCTGCTTGGAGCCAACGCGGGTCGGGTGTACCTGGATCAGCAGGAGCTGACTCGAGTTCCCATGTACCGCCGCGCCCGGGCCGGCATTGGATACCTGTCGCAGGAGCCCTCGATCTTCCGGCGTCTCACGGTCGAGCAGAACGTAATGGCCATTCTGCAGACGCTCGACATGACTCGATCTGAGCGGCAGAGCCGGCTGGACGAGCTGCTCGGGGAGCTGTCGATCGGCCACTTGCGAAAGAGCAAGGCGGATTCGTTGTCAGGGGGCGAGCGACGCCGACTCGAGATCACACGGGCCCTCGTCACTCGCCCCAAGTTCATGCTTCTCGACGAGCCGTTCGCCGGCGTAGACCCCATCGCCGTGGATGATATCCAGCGCATCGTCGCTGAGTTGCGGGAGCGCGGCCTCGGCGTGTTGATCACGGACCACAACGTCCGCGAGACCCTCTCGATCACGGACCGTGCGTACCTGATGTTCAACGGCCAGATTCACATCGAGGGACCGGCTCAAACCCTCGTTGAAGATCCGGAAGCCCGCAAGATGTACCTGGGACTGGACTTCGAACTCTAGGCTCCCCACAATCGGCGGGGCGCAGCGCCTCCTGCAAGGGGTGTGCCGCGTGTACCGCGCACGCTATCTTACATGCAGCGTGCGGCCCGTGAGGGCGCAGAACCGAATTGAACGGAGTGGTAGAGTAGCAGATGGCGGATTTTAGACGGGGGCTCTCGCAGAGCCTCGGAATGCGGCAGGAGCTGAAGATCAATCCTCGCCTGTATCAGGCGATGGACCTGCTCTACATGCCTCTGCTGGACCTGCAGGCGCACCTGAAGATGGAGGTGCTGGTCAATCCGTTCCTCGAGTTCACGGAGATGGCGGAAGAAGAGCTGCCCGAGGAAAAGCAGGAGGAGGAAGAGGACGAGGACGAGGTCGATTGGGAAGAGATCCTCCTCAACGGCTTCGATGCCGGCGGCAGGCGGAGCCAGTTCGAGGACAAAGAGCACTACATGCCCACGCCGGCGGCACCGCCGGATCTCTGGGAGCACCTGCGCGAACAGCTCAATCTCCTCACACTTGGGCCGCGTGAGGTCGCTCTTGGCGAGGAGATCATCGGCAACATCGATCGTGAGGGATTCCTCGCCTGCAGCCTGGAGGAGGTGGTCGAGGCGGCCAATACGTGGTTGGCCGAGAGCGAGCCCGAACTGTGGGCCGAAATGGAGCCCTTCACGCTCGAGGAGGCGGAGGCGACTCTCCGCGTCATTCAGGGCTTCTATCCATCGGGCGTGGGCGCACGTGATCTGCGAGAGACGCTTCTGATCCAAATTCGGGAGCGAAAGGAAGACGACAGCCTGGCCTATCGGATCATCCAGGATCATTTCGAGCAGCTAGTGAACCACCGATGGAGCGAGTTGTCCAAGGAGCACGGGATCTCTCCCCTTGACGTCCAGAGCGCTGCCGATTCGATCGCCAAGCTCGACCCGAAGCCCGGCCTCAAGTACGCGGACATGAGTGAGAACTACGTCATCCCCGACCTGGTAGTCGAGAAGGTCGATGGCGAGTACTTCGTGTTCCACAACGACTCGTCGCTGCCGCGGCTCAAGCTGTCGAG
>JARFQS010000591.1 GCA_029287645.1 Thermoanaerobaculia bacterium
CACCCACAACTACACTACGGCGAAGTCGTCGGCAGCGTCAGATGTGTATAAGAGACAGTCGTTGAAGCGCAAGGTGGCTCTCAAGGTACTCCCCGCCGAGATGGCTGCGGATCCGGAGCGGCTGGCCCGCTTCAAGCGGGAGGCCGAGTCGGTAGCGGCTTTGAACCATCCCAACATCGTCACCATCCACTCGGTCGAGGAGGTTGACGGCACGCACTTCCTGACCATGGAATGGGTGGACGGTCAGACCCTGGGAGAGCTCATGTCCCGCGGGGCGATGCCTCTGGAGAAGGTCTTCGAGATGGGGGTGCCCATCGCCGACGCTCTGGCTTCGGCTCATGAGGAAGGCATCACGCACCGGGATCTGAAGCCGGCCAATGTCATGGTGACGGGGAAGGGCAGAGTCAAGGTGCTCGACTTCGGTCTCGCCAAGCTGGCCATGGAGGGTGAAGACGGGAGCTCGGACGAGCAGCCGACCCAGGCGTTGACCCAGGAAGGCCTGGCGGTCGGCACGGTTCCCTACATGTCCCCCGAGCAGGTGCGCGGTGAGGCTGTCGATCACCGCACCGACATCTTCTCGCTGGGTGACGTGCTCTACGAGATGGCCAGCGGCCAGCGACCCTTCGGAGGCAAGAGCTCGGCGGATCTCGTATCGGCCATTCTGCGAGATCGTCCCCCATCGGTCACCGAGGTGCGGGCGGAGTTGCCCCATCACCTGGGGCGGGTCCTCCAGCGCTGCATGGAAAAGGACCCCGAGAAGCGGTTTCAGACCGCCAAGGATGTACGCAACGAGCTCGAGGGCCTGAAGCTCGAGGTCTCGTCCGGGGTGGCGAGGTTGAGCAGTGCCTCGATCCCAGCGGCTCAACCCGAGAGCGCTGGCCCCGGATCCCGAAAGGGTCTGTGGATCGGCCTGGCTGCAGTCGCCGTGATTGCGGTGATCCTCGCAGCGTTCTGGATGCGCTCTGACGATTCTGCGACACCTGTAGCCGAGTTGCCGACAGCGCAGCCGGGGTCTGTCGGTGCGGCGGCGGATGACCGCACGATGGCCGTGGTTCTGCCCTTCGAGAATCTGGGGCCGGCCGAGGACGAGTACTTCGCCGCCGGCATCACAGACGAGATCAGCGGGCGTCTGGCCTCGGTGAACAGCCTCGGCGTCATCTCTCGGCAGACCGCGGCGCGCTACGCCGACTCCGACAAGTCGATCCAACAGATCGGCGACGAACTGGAAGTGGATTATGTCCTGGCGGGGACCGTGCGCTGGGGTCGTCAGGACGACGGTACGAGCCGCGTTCGTATCTCGCCCGAGCTCATCCGGGTCGCCGACGATCGTCAGGTCTGGACTCAAGGCTACGATCGGGAGATCGAAGACATCTTCGAGGTGCAGAGCGATATCGCCAACGAGGTGATCGCTGCTCTCGGTGTCACCCTGCTGGGCGGAGAACAAGAGGAGCTGGACGAGGCTCCGACCGAGAATGTCGAGGCCTATCAGGCGTTTCTGAAAGCCCGTGACCTCAGTCAACACGGCACTACCATCGAGGATCTCACGACCGGAGTCGAAGCCCTCTACGAAACGGCGGTGGAGCTGGATCCTGAATTCGTCGAAGCCTGGGTCCGACTGGCAATTCACCATCTGGGCATCTACACCGGCCTCGAACGAACCGAGGAGAGGTTGTCGAAGGCCAAGGCAGCGCTCGAGCGCGCCGAGGCGCTGGGGCGGGACCTTCCCAAAGTCAGACTGGCGCGGGGTTTCTACCACTACTATGGCTTTCGCGAGTACGAGCAGGCTCTCGAAGAGTTCCGTAAGGCGTCCGAGACCCTGCCCAACGACTCCGAGATGCGCGAATCCGTAGGTCTGATCTATCGGAGGAAGGGCAAGCTCGAAGAGGCCATCGCCGAGTTCGAAGCGGCCGAGCAGCTCGACCCGCAAAACGCGAATGTCTTGACCAACCTGTCATCTTCGTACCGAGCAATGAGACGTGTGGAGGAGACGCTCGCCTACGATGCTCGCCTCGTGGAGCTGAGTCCCGAGGATGACGACGTCTACTCGAACTACGCACAGCATTTGTTGGAGCTGAAGGGTGATCTGGAGAGAGCCCGCGAAGAGTTCGAGCGGGCCCCGGGCTCGAGTGAATTTTTGCCATTCAATTTCGCGTTTCTCTTCGTGAACGAACGGGACTTCGCCGGGGCGATCGATCTCGTGGAGCAGCTAACGCCGACGAATCCACTGATTCAGGCCTTCCGATTCACGGTTCTCGGCTGGGCGAAGTACATGGAGTACGGCCTCGAAGAGGCTCGGAGTGACCTGGAGTCGGCGAACCAGCTCTTTTCGGACGCCCTCGAACAGGCCCCTTCGAACTCCCAGTTCCGCACGGTCCTCGGCTTGAATCACCTCCTGCTAGGGGATAGCGATGCGGCTCTGCGCGAGGTCCGCTTGGCTGTAGATCTCGATTCGAAGGACGCCTATGCCGGACCCGTCGCCCTCGAGAACCTGGCGATTGTCTATGCCTGGTCTGGGCGCACCGACGATGCCCTCCAGCAGATCGAGCGATTGCTCGCCATGGACTACCAGAGCTCGCTGACGACTCACCGTTTGAAGTACGAGTTTTGGTGGGACCCACTACGGGAGGATCCCCGCTTTCAAGAACTGATCGAGGAGAGCAGCTGAGGCCTCGGCCTCTGGAGGCCGAAGGTCGCATTGAACAGGAGATCGAACCATGGCGCACATCATCGTCTGGCACCAGGTCGAAGACTTCGATCGCTGGAAGAGCGAATTCGACAAGCACGGACCGATCCGCCAAGCAGCCGGTAGCCAGGGCGGCATCGTCTACCGCAGCTACGGCGATTCGAACGAAGTCGTCACCGTTCTGGAGTGGGACAGCAAGGAGAACGCCCAGGCCTTCATGGCATCCCAAGACCTGCAAGCCGTGATGGAGGAAGCGGGCGTCACCGGTCAACCGATGGTCGCCTTCCTCGACGACGGCATCGCCACCCCGGTCTGACTCCATGATCGGTACGACACTTTCTCACTTCAAGATCACCGCCAAGCTGGGTGAGGGCGGCATGGGCGAGGTCTACCGCGCCGAAGACACCAAGCTCGGCCGGGAGGTAGCGATCAAGGTACTGCCCGAAGCCGTCGCCTCGGACCCCGAGCGCCTCGCCCGCTTCGAGCGCGAGGCCAAGGTGCTGGCCTCTCTCAACCACCCCCACATCGCCGCCATCTACTCCTTCGAATCCGCCGACCGGACCGACTCGATTGTAGCGGCGCCCCTGGCGGGCGCCCGAGAGGGGACAAGCCCCTCCCCTACATTCGATGAGTCAAACGTGTCGCAGCAGTCCCCAGGACCCAGGACCCAAGCCTCAGGTCCCTCCATCCACTTTCTCGTCATGGAGTTGGCCGAGGGCGAGACCCTCAAGGAGGTCATCGATCGGGCGCCCGTGGACGAGAGGGACGCGCTGCCGATCGCCCTGCAGATCGCCGAGGCGATGGAAGCGGCGCACGATCAGGGGATCGTCCATCGGGATCTCAAACCGGCCAATGTGGTGGTGGATGGCAACGGCCAGGTGAAGGTTCTCGACTTCGGCCTCGCCAAGGCGTTCGAAGGCGATTCCAGCTCGGCCGTGGCGAGCGCCTTGTCGATGTCGCCGACCCTGACAGCGCAGATGACGGGTGCCGGCGTCATCCTGGGCACCGCAGCCTACATGAGCCCGGAACAGGCGCGAGGCAAGCCTGTCGACCGGCGATCCGATGTCTGGGCCTTCGGGTGCGTGCTCTTCGAGATGCTGACCGGCTCGTCCACCTACAGCGGCGAAACGGTGACCGACATCCTGGGTGCCATCGTGCACAAGGATCCCGACTGGAGCGAGCTACCGGCCGGAATCGCACCGCCAGTGCGCGAGCTGTTGGAGCGCTGTCTGGACAAGGACCCGCGGCGGCGCCTGCAGGCGATCGGCGAGGGGCGGCTCCTGCTGGAACGCTACCTGGCCGATCCCGAAGCCTTCGCGGCTCCGGCGGCACCGACGATGGCAGCACCAGGCACTCCGCTCTGGAAGCGGGCACTTCCCTGGCTCTTCGCGGGACTTCTGGCCGTGGCTCTGGGAGCAGCGCTGTTGCGACCAGAAGGAGACACAGCCGTGCTGCGCGCCACGATTCCGCCTCCCGATGGCCAGGTGTTCCACCTCGACCCCTTCGACCCGGGGCCGGCGGTTCTTTCACCCGATGGAAGCCGTCTGGCGTTCTCGGCTCGCGATGCCGAGAACAGGGTCGTGCTCCATGTCCGTCCCCTCGATGCCGTCCAGGCCTTCGCGCTGACCGGCACGGAGGATGCCCAGTATCCCTTCTGGTCGCCGGACGGACGCTGGATCGGTTTCTTCACCAAGAACGATGAGACCCTGAAGAAGATCAACGCAACCGGTGGCCCGCCGATGAGCCTCTGCTCCGCGTCCGATGGCAAGGGCGGCACCTGGAGCGAGGAAGGCGTGATCGTCTTCGCCCCGGATGCCGACACGCCGTTGCATCGGGTCTCGGCCGCCGGCGGCGAGTCGACCCCGGTCACTGAGATCGACGAGGCGCGCTTCGACTCGCACCGTCACCCGCGATTTCTTCCCGACGGCGAGCATTTCCTGTACCTGGCTCGGGGCGCGGACACGGAGGGAAGCCGGCTCATGATCGGCTCGCTCGACGGCGACGTGGAGGCCCGCGAGCTATTGTCGTCGCAGAGCCAGGGTGAAGTCGCCGAGGGTCGGCTCTTCTTCATCCGCGAGCGGACGTTGATGGTCCAGCCATTCGACGAGAAACGGCTCGAGCTCTCCGGTGAGGCGGCACCGATCGCCGAGCACGTCATCGAGATGCCGGGGACGGCGGTCGCCGTCTTCTCGGTGTCGCGCGCCGGAGTCCTGGCCTATCAGACGGGCGAGACGACGATGGGGGTGTCCCTGAAGTGGGTCGACCGCCAGGGACAGGAGGTCGGGTCGATGGGGGAGATCGACTCCTATCGAACGGCGGTGATCTCGCCGGATGGACGGTATGCCCTGACGACCATCGTCGATCAGGAGACGGGTGCACACGATCTGTGGCTCTATGAGATCCAACGCGATCTCGCCACCCGCTTCACCTTCGGCGATGCGGACGAGTGGTTCGCCGCCTGGTCACCGGGCAGCCAGTCGGTGATCTATACCTCCGACAGCGAAGGCAAGACGCGGTTCTTTCGCAAGGACATCAGCGGCTCGGCGGAGCCCGAGCTGGTTCTGGAGCGGGACAACGGCATAGCCACCAGCGTCTCACCCGATGGCCGATATCTCGCCTTCAGCACCGAGGGGGAAGCGACCCAGAGCGATCTCTGGATCCTGCCGCTCGATGGCGGCGGTGAGCCAGAGTTCTTCCGTCAATCGGAATTCCAGGAGTTTTTCCCCGTATTCTCTCCGGACGGGCAGTGGTTGGCGTACTTTTCGGACGAGTCGGGGCAATTCGAGATCTACGTGGAGCCCTATCCCGGCCCTGGCCGCCGCTGGCGGGTGTCGACCGAATCCGGCGTCTACCCGTATTGGAGCGACGACGGCAGCGAGATCCTCTATCACCAGTTCAACGGTGAGGTGATGTCGGCGGCGATCGAACAGCAGGGTGAAGGCCTGCAGATCGACCAGCCGCGGGCCCTGTTCCAGATCGCCAATCCATCGGCTGGAGGCGCCATCTTCGCGCCGACGCCGGATGCGCAGAGCTTTCTGATCGTGCCCTCCTCCTCCCAGGAGGCCGACACCCTGTTGAACCTGGTCGTGAACTGGCCGCGGGCACTCAGCGAGCAGTAGCCGCCTGCCTCGAGACAGCCCGGCTCGGTGAACGCCCGGGGCTCTCGGAACCGGGGCTTCGACGTCGAGAGCGCCTGACTACGGCGCTGCACGCACCCGACTGACCATGGCCAGGGGTTCACCCTCGTCGACCGGCGGAGTCCCGATCACATAGTTCACGACACCGGCGAAGGGAGCGGTAATGGGCTGGAGGGGATCACCGAAGAAATCGACCAGGGTGCCCAGCAGACCACCCTGCTCGATGAAATAGCCCGGCTGGACGGCTGGTTGAAACATGGCCGCTACCGGGCTGCGGACGACCTGCCCCTCCTCGAGCCAGACGACGGCCGGTGTGCTCTCGGGCTCACCTTCGATCATGTCGAGGTGTCGCAGGAGATTCCAGACGCCCCGCTCGGCGAGGCTGACGAGTGTCTCGTCGGTGGACCCCATCGAGCCGGTCTCGGTAGTGATCGCCGGTTTGCCCCGCCCGAGGGCTGCCCATTCGGTGTAGATGTGATCTTCGGGCTCGTCGGACCACTCCCCCTGTACGACGATGGTGTCGAGCCCGAAGGCCAGGCCGAGGCCTCTCGAACGCTGGTCCAGATCCGGGTTTCCGGTGACCGTCATGTACAGATAGGGCCGTAGCGCTTCGTTGCCGTCACCACCGTGCATGTCGACGACGTAGTCGGCCGGCTCGATGATCTGCCGGTAGAGAACATCGGCGATCCGGTGGCTGACCGTCCCCTCGGGATCACCGGGATAGACACGATTCAGGTTCTCGCCGTCGATCGGGCTGTAGTAGATGGTCCGACCGAGAAACGACGGCAAGTTCGCGATGTGCACCAAGATGAGGGTCCCTGACAGCTGCTCGGGATCGATGGCGCCTCGGACTCTCTGTAGAGCCAGGATGCACGGCTACGAGTATCCGCCCATCCTGGCTCT